>JASFPE010000331.1:0-6660 GCA_050116155.1 Desulfobacterales bacterium | reverse complement strand
GCACTGTATCTGAGAGGGAGTGATGAAGGCGCTGCCACGCGAGCTTTTTCCGCCGATCTGATCGGCGCAGCCTGCGGCACTCTGTTTACCAGTGTTGTCTTAATCCCGTATTTTGGTATCATTTATGCTACCGCTGGACTTATCGCATTGAAAGTGATCAGTATTAGCCTAATCGGATCAAGTCGTCATCGAACAGTCTGACATTGCTTTAACTGGTGAGAGGCAACCTGTAGCACTCTGGAATACTGGAATAATGGAACACTGGAATGGTGGGTTTTGAAATAACAGTGTGATGGTCTTAATATTAAGGCTATTCTTGACGTTATTAAAATTGATTAGATCCTATTAAAAACCCAATATTCCATCATTCCACTATTCCATTATTCCATAATAAATGTTTACAATGCCATGTAAGTAACAAGCAAGCGCCTAGCACCGTATTGCCCTGGATTTTACTATGAAGAAAATAAACAGACGCCAATTCCTCTACGGCGGTGCAGCCTTCCTGTCAACTGCGGTTTGCGGACAGGGTCTCATTCCGTTATCGGAAAATCCTTGCGAAGCCGCTCTTTCCGAGGACATCCGCGGAAAGGTATTTAAGGGTGACGCTCCCAAAAAATTATGGAAATGGTCTCACGAAGGATTTCTGTATAAAAAACTTGGCAAAAATAAGGTGTCCTGCGGCATCTGTCCCAATTATTGTGTGCTGGAACCCGGTGATCGCAGCGTATGCCGTTCCAGGGTCAATATTGATGGGACCCTGTATAGTTTAACCTATGGCAACCCCTGTTCGGTTAACACCGATCCGATCGAGAAAAAACCGCTTTTTCATTTTATCCCGCGCACCAAGGCCTTTTCGTTGGCCACCACGGGCTGCAATTTCCGCTGCCTCAATTGCCAGAATTATGAAATTTCCCAGGCTAAACCCCACGAAGTCATGAATTATGAGCTTTTCCCGCCTGATGTCGTCAAGGAGGCCCGGCGAGCCGGTGCTCATTCCATCGCCTATACCTATTCCGAACCCATTACGTTTTTCGAATATGTGCTCGACAGCTGCCGTCTGGCCAGAGAAAACAATATCCGCAATGTTCTCGTCTCAAATGCCTATATCAATCAAAAGCCGTTGCTCGAGCTTTGCAAGGTGTTGGATGGTGCCAGTTTAAACCTGAAATCCATGAGCAATGACGTCTATCGCAAACTCAATGGCGGACTGCTGCAGCCGGTACTCAACACATTTAAGACGCTGCATGCTCAGGAAATTCATTTTGAGATGATCAATCTAATTGTGCCGGGGTATACGGACGACGATGAAATGGTCAAACAGATGTGTGCCTGGATTTTAGAAAACCTCGGCCCCGACTATCCACTGCACTTTTTGCGTTTTTTCCCGCGCTATAAACTCGACCGCCTGCCTCCTACGCCGGTTTCCACATTGACCCGTTTCCGCAAACTGGCCATACAGGAAGGAATCCACTATGTATACGTGGGCAATGTTGCCAATCATGAAGGCAACAACACCTACTGCCACAACTGCAAAAAGCTGTTGATCGAGCGAATGGGATATTTTATTCCGCAATATAACCTGGTCGAGAATAGGTGTAGGTATTGTGAGACAATTATTCCTGGTGTTTGGAATAAAGCCTAATTAAGTGATTTCGATATTTATAAAAATTCAATTGAGGAATTCAGGGATTGAGGGATTTAGGAATTCAAGAAGATTCAATTGGGGAATTCAGGGATTAAAGAAATTAACAATAAAATTGTTCTGCGATAATGAATTATAAGAAATTTGAAGAACTACCATGCTGGATTAAAGCAAGAGAGCTATGCCAGGCAGTAAACGAACTTATTAATTTGCCGGCTTTTAAAAAAGACTTCAGCTTGCGGAATCAGATATGGGATGCAGCTGGATCTGTAATGGATAATGTTGCAGAAGGTTTTGATGATGGTTCACCCAGAGAATTTATTAGGTTCTTGGGATACTCTCAAAGATCATGTGGCGAAGTACAATCCCAATTGTACCGCGCGAAAGATTGTGGTCATATCAATAAGAAGCAGTTTAACAGGGTCTATGAACTCGCGTCTGAATGTCGAAAACAAATCAAGGGCTTTCGAAAATATCTAAGAGAGTATGATTCCAAATAGTAATTCCTAAATCCTTCAATCCCTAAATTCCCTAATCTCCCCATCCTTAAATTCCTAAATCCCTCAATTCTTAAATTCCTAAATTGATAGTTTCTTTAACTCCTAAATTCCTAAATCCCTCAATCCCTAAATTTTATTCATCGTCTCCGTAAGAATCCTTATACGCCTTCCGTTTGATAACAAACCGGATGAACCCGATGACGAGCATGACGGCACCGAGGAAAAAAATGATTTCATAAATATGTGTGGTCAGGAAGGCCAGCCAGATTTTTTTATTCTTCAGCTGCTCAAGCCAACTTTTTTCTAATTCGCCAAAATTGATCGCCAAAGTATCCTCAATAGCCGCCTCTATGTCTAGACCCTCGCGAAGTTTATTCAGCAGCACCAACACCTGATCACGGCCGTATTCTTTGCTGATGTAATCCACGAAGCTTTTACTCTGGGCATAAGCCAGTTGAAGCGCTTGCTTATCCCGCGGAAATCTTTCATGCAGGGCATTCATACGAAAGTAACGTCCGCTGACAATGGCCTGAGGTAAAATGGCACGTTTGTAATCCATGATGACTTCGGCGATGCCATCGCTGGCCCACTGAGAAACCCCTTCATCAAGCCATTTCGGTAACCTCGCGCTATCGATGTAATGATGCAGCAACAGATGACAGAGTTCGTGCTTGAGAGTGGACTCCAGCGTAAACGGTGTGGTGTGCATCCTGGAGTGGTCAATGACCATCACATTTTCTCGCGGCGCAGCAAAGGCAACGATATGACGGGTTCCGGCTATCTGGAAAAAATGTTGACTGTCCTTCACCAGGACCACCGTGGGCCGAAAATCCAGCGACCACCGGAAGGTCTTCTCGAGATCCTGCTTGATGTCCGGATATAGGGTCTTCACCTGCTCGGCTGCGTTTTCTAGTGCTTCATCATACACAACAATTACCGCATCGGTTTCCAGCACCAAAGGCTGCACGGCGAAAAGCGGCAGATAAAGAAAGATAAAAAAAGTAATCGTAAAAAATTTTATATATTTTAGCATTGCTTGTAAAATCAGATTTTTCTTGATCACCCTCCCCTTTGATCCCCTCCCGTCAAGGGAGGGGTTTTGAATCTATTCAAGGCCCTTCCGCTGTTAGTGGGTATCTCCGCTAATCCCCTCACTAAGATAAAGAAGAATAGCAGGCTGTCAAACAGCTCGTTCCCCTCCCTTGACGGGCAAACACAGGCTCCTGTCCCCTCCCTTGACGGACTAGACAGGCTGTCAAACAACTCCTTTCCCCTCCCTTGACGGGAGGGGATTAAGGGGAGGGTGTCAAATCATTCATTGCAGATTTGTCTTATATATTCCAATACTTCATCCGTATTCTCAATCACCTCGTTATTCCAAAATCTTAATACTTTAAACCCCATATCTTTTAATTGCTTATCTCTTTTCCGATCTTTGTTTTTTTCTATTGCATGTTGCCCACCGTCTACCTCAATGACAATTCTTTTTTCAAGATTAACGAAATCTACAATCACATTCTCTATAGGCTGTTGTCTTCTAAATTTTAAACCTTCGATTTGTCTAGCTCTGAGTCTATTCCATAATATATTTTCTGCATGAGTAGCATTTTTTCTTAGAGTCTTCGCATGACTTGTAAACTTTGAAGGCATTTTTTGTTTCTCCCCTTTCTTAGCTCCTCCAGTGCTGGGAAGGGGTATATTACATTCTTAACTTGAATTACAATCTATATTTAGCTACCATAGCCAACTTATATTATTGGGCTTAAGGGAGGGGGGATTCAAAAAAGCCGCTATGTCAAAAATCAGAAATAGAACCATTCAGGGATTAAAAACCGGCGACACATTCACCATCACGCGAAAATTCACCGAAGCGGACATGTCGAATTTTGCAGATATCACCAGGGATTATAATCCCATTCATTTTGACAATCGATTTGCCCGGGCAAAAAATCTAAACGGTCGGATTTGCCACGGATTACTCATCGGCAGCATGCTCACCGAGATTGGCGGACAGATCGGATGGCTGGCCGGCAGCATGAATTTTCGATTCAAAAAACCCGTTTATTTTGGAGAAACCATTCAATGTAAAATTAACATCACGCATATCGATCACAAAAATCGGGCGCAAGCCGAGGCAGAATTCACGAACCAGGATGGTAGCATCGTATTAGAAGCCGATCTTACCGGTTTTTTACCGGGAGAGTCTGGAAAAGAGGTTTTGAAAGCGATGGTGGCAGAAGGAGACCCTACCAATAAAATCAGTTAACTAATGCCCATCGGTAAAAATGAAGAGCGCTGATAAATTTCAGTGGGTAATATAGACAAACAAGCAAATCGTAAAATAATTTTATCATTGACCTACAATAATATTAATGTTATACAAAAAAATATAAGTTTAACAATAAATCTAGAGGTAAAAAATTATGCCTGTTGTAAAAACATCTTCGAAAGGACAAATCGTAATTCCAAAAGAAATCAGGGAAAAGCTGGGTATTACCCCGGGTAAAAGAATACTGCTGCGCTTAGTTGATGAGCACGCTGAAATCTCGCCATTACCGGATGATCCTATAAAAGAGATGCGTGGAATCCTAAAAGGCGGAAAATCACTGGCGAAAGAACTCATAGCCGAAAGGAATAAGGATAACAAAATTGACGAAAAACATCCTTTTTGATTCTTTTGCGATACTGAAATACTACCAGGATGAAACCGGTGCTGAAAAAGTTGAGAATCTTCTTCGATCAGCCCAGCGTGATTTATTAAAAGCGTTTATGATTGAAATTAACCTGGGTGAGGTTTACTATCTGACAATTCGTAGGATTGGATTAGAGCCCGCAAAAGAAAATTTAGAACGATTATTAAATCTGCCCATCATAATTATCTCACCTTCATCTGAACTCATAATGAGAGCAGCCGAAATCAAAGCACAATATGCCATCTCATATGCTGACTGTTTTGCGGTGGCAACCGCAGAACAATTATCAGCTTCCATAATCACCGGAGATCCTGAATTCAAAAAAGTCGAACATCTCGTTTCAGTGGATTGGATATGAACATTATGGAATAATCCACAGCAAGGATGCCATCAAATATGCCAGTGAAATCCTTGAATTCGTCCGTTCTCAAATGGCCTGATAAAAAGGCGGTAGATCAATCCGGAAGATCGTGGTCGATTGATCAGGCGCAACTTCGGTCTGAACTCGTACGCCTCGGGTATTTTGGCTCATATGCCAGGGGCAATTGGGGGGCTGGAAGCCGCTCCCACCAGTTATTAAGGTTCTAAAACTACTTCTAATTAACTGAGGGGTCGGGGAGTTTTTTTTGTCATGCCGGACTTGATCCGGCATCCAGAATTCTAACACACTGAAAATGAACTGGATAGCGCTAAAGCTTCACTAGGTGCCCAGGTCAAGCCAGGAATGACAAAAACAGTAATGATGACAGTCTGTCAAGCTTCGGCACAGCTTTCCATTTAACAATGACAAGCATTTGCGTTTAAAACTCCCCGACTCTTCAAGTAACTCGGTGTCCAAACAAAACGGCCGGGAGCGTTCACTTGAATGCTCCCGGCCGTCATCAATGGGTGGGTACGACTACACCCGCGGTGTAGTTCAGGGTTTCAGATCGATGATCAATTCTCCCGCCAGGCTTCCACCTTGATTTTCTGCTGGCGCAGATTGATTGTTTCGGCGAAGAAATCCCCCCCAGCGCCCTCTTCGCCGGAGCCGGTCGTGGTGATGAACAGCGTATCTTTGTGCAATACCGGCGGGGATCCCTGGCCTCGGCCGGCCTTGATGCCGATGGGAACAACCAATTCTCCATTGATTAACACCTTGTCATTGTCATCAAATTTGCCGTCGCCGTTTAGGTCAAAAACCGGCTGGGTGGCCGCCAGACCGGACTTATAATCGACGGCAAACACCCAGGTCTCTCCACTTCCGGCACAGATGTTTTCGTCCGGGATAAACGTGGTGAAAAGGACCATACCCGCAACCGCCAGGGGTCTGGAAATGACCCGCTCGGAGCCGGAAGATAACGGTCCGTCGGGAAAAGACCCTTCATACAATTCCATTTTCCACGGCTCGGCAAATTCGTTTGTGCCGTCAACGTATCGCAGCGTCCTGCTCTCGCCGTCGATATCAGCCACAACAAATTTACCCGCCAGGGTTACCAGGAATTCCGGCGTATAGGTGGCAACCGGCGTCACACCGTCTTTCAAACCGAAGAAGTACTGCTGGTTATTATCCAGCTTATCGCTCTGGTCTTCATAACGGCCGGATCCAAAATATATCCACACCTCATCATCCGCCTCCGCATACGCAAAATCGGCTTTTGCACGAATCGGGTTCACATTGGGTGTGGTGTTATTGCTGGTAAACAGAGTGGTTACCTGCGGGGTCATATCCTTGCCGATGTTGGTAACACGGTACATGTTTCCATAAGAATTACCCACATAGATACGGTCGGCAATGTAATCCGCCTCCAGATCGACCAACAGTGGGGATGCGAGAGCGTCA
>JASFPE010000330.1:0-6663 GCA_050116155.1 Desulfobacterales bacterium | reverse complement strand
CCGCCGCACGGCACCACCAGCAAATCCAGATCGTTGACTTCATCAAAAAGCTCCAAAGCGGCCGTGCCCTGTCCGGCCACGATATCTTCATGGTCATAGGGCGGGATTAATGTAAAGCCGCGGGCATCCTTGAGATCCTTTGAAATTCGCTCACGGGTGGTGTCTTCGGGATCATATTCTACGATGGTAGCCCCGTATGCTTTTGTGGCATCACGCTTAATCAGCGGGGCATCGTTTGGAATGACGACTGTGGTTTGAATGCCCAGCAGGCGTCCGACCAGAGCCACCGCCTGGGCATGATTACCGGAGGAGTGCGTGATTATCCCGCGTTTGCGCTGGTCTTCGGACAGGCGGGACATGGCATTAAATGCCCCGCGAAACTTAAACGCCCCCCCACGCTGATAGTTTTCACATTTTAAAAACACCTCAGCGCCGACGATTTCATTTAACGTGCGGGAACACATCACCGGTGTCTTGTTGGCCTGACCGTGCAGTCTCTGGTCGGCATTCTGAACCCTTTGAAACCATTGTTCTTTTGTTAGATTCGTCATAATGTTTTGTAATTACATCGAATTTTAAATTAATTGGCCTACCACTCTTCCCGTGCTAATTCTTTCCAGGGATAACTGTCATCTTTTACGACCACCCAGTATAGTTTACCGGAATATCTCCAGGGATCCAAAACGAGTCCATCTTCAAAAGGCTGGCCATTGGCTGTGATGACCACCGTATTGTGTTCGCGTAAATTACTGCCGCGATAGGCAACACCCCAGCGAAGTTGATAGTTCTTTAACTCTATCGTATGCAGGAGATACATGAGATCTTCGGTCCAATGGTAACAGAGTCCACGATCTCGTAAACCCATCTGGACAAGTAAATTATGCAGAATCGGCGGACGGACCAGGCGATATTCGTCGGTGAGAAAAACAGACGCACGCAGCGCTGTTTCGGCGACTCGCCTGGCTTCATTGCTATCAGAATGATGGTTCAATGCACCCAAATCATCCTCAAGTGCATTCACCCGATCCCAATTAATCCTAACCGCTGAAAGATCAACCGGGTAATTGACCGCGGGCACCGCCGTCGAGGGCCGGTTTGGCGTGGCGCAGTTGACTATAAAAATCAACATACCCACAAGGCTGATATATTTTATGTATCGCGGTAAATTTAATTTTGTCTTAGATATCACATCCGGATCCCGATTTCAGAAAATTCTCTGGTTATTATTTTTTCCCATCCGCGGTTGGCCCGGGGATTCGCCGGGCTTGGATGGGTGATCTTGCCTACTCTGATGTCAAGATCGGATAGCGCAATGCGAGCTCGATCCGCTGCAAATTGACCCACACCGATGACATAATCTGGTTTCAAGAACGCCATCGTCTGTCGCATCGCATGATCACAGATTTCTAAAAGTGGCGTACGTTCCGAAGCGCGGAGCTGGTTAGGGGTTCGGTTGCGACCGCCGGCCTCAATAAATTGCAGCGGGCAATAATTTGCGACGAAAAATCGAGAAAAAAAGCGCTCGGGAGTTTTAAACTTTTTTTGAGCCCAGCCCCATAACCGTTTTCCGCTGATTTCGCTTCTGTTGCAGTCGAATCCCATAACCGGGCGTTTGGGATGCATATTGTCCGGAACAGCAACCTTGGCGTCAATGCCCATCCAATGCTTTACCGCCTGAACTTCACCAAATGGGACTCCCGTTTGAGCCATGCCCCAGGGGCCAGGGTTCATGCCCAGCAGCACGATTTTTTTGGGAGGGGTGGCAAATCGCCTGATATATAATTTATAAGGTTTGCGGGCATATTCTAACGGATTATACACATGGGTCACCGGTGGTCCAAATTGCAACCGCCGCACATCTTTTATTAGCCGATCCGTAATTTGGATTAGTCTCATTTTATATTAACCATTATCCGACTGAATTCAAAGTAATAGGGATTTTCGAAGGCCTGCCAGCAGAAAAAGCATTCCCAATATTTGAACGATATGAAAAACACCGTTATGGTCGAATTCAACAAATAGTTTGACGGACACATTTTTGTTGGCCTGAATGCCGGCTGCCAGGATACTGATAAGAATACCAAGCGCCATGATCACCGAACCATCTAATTGTCCTTTCAATGCCAGCCAGCTGTAAGCGACCAAGGCAAATAGCAATGCCAGAGCTTCATAAACGATAAAAACAAAAAAAATGCCGGTGTATAGACGGGTAATTAGATAAAACCCAACGGCTATCATCATCATCCACGGCAACATTTTTCTGGAGTGAGCCAATCCCCATAAATCATAGATAACACCAATAACGAAAATGGAAACAGCTAATCCCAGTCCCAAATTCAAAAGGTTCCAAATCTGTCGATGTCTGGCTTGGGTCAATTCCAAACCGTGGGCAATGGCTCCCAGAATTCCGGAGAGGCTGATGGACGCGAAAGCCCAGGACCAGATATTGATTTTCCATACTTCTGGTGATTCAAGCCGCTGGAGATAACATATTCCGGCGGCAGCCACCAGGGCGAGAAACAAATCTGTGATTGCGGTGGCTTTTTCGGTAGGACTATTGATGAATTTCAATTTGGCTATTTATCCCGACTGCTATCGGGTTTTATTTTGTTTTTTTTCTTTTTTCACGGCAGCCTTCTTTAGTCAGACAATAATTCGGTGGACTATCCGGGCCGCATAGAAAGGAACCATCCATTCGTTCAAGATAGCCTTTTTCGACCAGGTTTTCCAGCTCGTCTTTTTTCCCCAGATGATTTCCCGGATAATATACCCCTTTTTTCATTTTCTCCAAAATCTCATCCTTCATCCTAATTCCCTCTTGAGTTTGGAAACAGCTTCTAATATAAATATTTAACCATGCACACCGCCGTATCAGGACAGAGGCCCTTAAATTCTTCTGTTTCCTGAACTGATGGGGGTGTGGTATCCCGTTCAATTTTTTCATATCCCCGTTTGGCAAAAAAGGCTTCCACCGTCATCGTTAGCAGGTACAACGTATTCACATTCCATGTTTTTGCATGTTGCTCTATTTTATCCAGCAGCTGTGAGGCCCATCCCTTTTTTCGATAAGACTCCTCTACAGCCAATGACCGCAGCAACGCGCAATGGCCTTTTATTTCAAGGCCGACAGTCCCAACAAGCTTCGAGCCATCCCATAGCAATAAAAAATTGTCTAAGTGTGACCTGGTGATATCTTGATGAAGCAAATCATTGCGGTTAAGAAATCCTATTATTTTCTTTTCATCAGTTAAGGCCGCAAAAGAGATTTGCAATCCATCAGTTTTCATAATCAAATTTTGATGAATTCGTAAAAAGCTTGCTTCTCTAGCCTTTTACGAGATTATCAATTACATCTTATAAATATACAGCGGATCACTGTGCAAAGACCCCTCAGGGCGAAATTTTTTGCTGGGCGTAAAACCGGGCAACGCAAAATTACATGACACCACGACTGTGCCGGGTCTTAGATCTGATTCGAGTTTTTTCGTCAGGCGTTTCATGACGTCAGGATAAAGATAACAAAAAACAACATCTGCGGCAGACAGATTCTCCTTCCAAAAATTCTTTCTTCGAATGTTAATGTTTCGATCACCCATGCAAAGCAGCCGCGCTTTGATATAGGCCATCCAGTTGACTTCATATCCAATTGCCTGAACCCCATATCGTCTGCTGGCTATTCTCAGCACGCGCCCGTCTCCACAACCGATATCAAGCAACAATTGACCTGATTTCATAGGAACGGCATCTAAAGCCGCAACCACTCTCACGCGCGAAGAGGACACATACAAAGCGCCCCGGGTAACCGGTAAAGCCAGAGCGGTGGATAAGACGTAGCTGATTTTAAATACAAACAGGCCTCCGGCTAAAATAAAAAAAATCAATATCCAGGTCGGCATCGTTTTTATCCTACCAGTTAATATATATATCTTTGCTTTAGAGCTCTTTTCGCAGCCAGATAAGAAATTATTAATTTTCTTTTTAAGTAACGATGGAATGCGTCAGGAGGGAATTTGTCCTTGAATTTTTAAATCTTCGACTTCTGGTAAATAATCGGGATTTAATTAGACGTCAAGACATTTTTAAAAAAATTGTTCCCTGTAATCCAGCATGGCGCTCAATGCATGCTGGACGTAATCAATTCGCACTTCAGTAGCCCTATCATTAAATGATTTATCGAACCTCGGGTGATTTATAGGCAACGGATGAATCGCGCGGGGTATCCCGCCGGTATATTTACCGGACGGTATTTGGGATCGAATCAGAAATGCGATGCCTTCCCTGGCGGTGACACGGATGCGTTCTCGCAGGGTTCTGTGCTCAGCCGGCAAAAAACGGTGCGCTGCCAGCAAGCCTTCCAGGCGTATGGCTGTGGGAGTGGTTCGCCCATCATCAGTTAAGCAGCCATGTCGCGGGGTATTCTTCGAATTATGTGATCTGTAAGTTAAAATACTTTCACAAATTCGGATGGCATGAGCCATGATTTCACTTTTGGGCAGCGGTTGTTGGCAACGATCATACAGGGGCAATAATTTTGCGGTTGCCAGCAGGGCCCAATGATCGGCCTCCACCTGGCGTCTACCTGCGCGCAGCCTGGCTAAATATGCAATCGCATTCGCTGCAGCCTGAAGCCAACGTTGAGCAGGATCTTTTTCATATAACATTAACAGGCCCAGGGCCGCTTCTCCCGGATAGTACAGCGATGTCCAGCTGTCATCCTTTCCACCTTTTTCCGGAATATACTTGGAATAAAAACTACCGTCTGTCTTTTGCATGAAAATGATGAAATTGCCCATTTTGCGCAAAAAATTGACCGTTGTTGTCTCCGGCTTTCTTTTCTCGACACTCAGCAATGCGATTAAACCCAGACCTGTTCCACCGAGCTTGGCCTGCAGCGGAATTTGGCTGCCGGTAAATTCGGCACGCGACCACACCGCCAGCAGGTCGTTTCGGTCTGGGATTGGATCAATGGCTGTTTTTTTTAGATATCCAGTTGCACGTTCCAATGTGTTCAGCGTCGAGGAACCCGGGTGTTCCCGATCATAATCCGCCAACGCATAAATGCTGCCGGCATGCCGTAGAAAATTGTATTTCGGTTTTGGCCTAAGGTTTGGATTCAAATTCACGCGATACAAGAATTTCCCGTCCTGATTGCAGGCCCTGTTTAAATATTTTGCAGACAATTGAATGGCTTGTGTGAGATCTTTATGATCGAAGAGTTCCTGCCGGGTTTGCGAGCTTGATCGGGCTGATACCGAATTAATCATCGCGCCCTCAAGCAGTGGCCAACTCCCTGCGACCATTGTCAGAAACACGGCAGATAAAAATCGAGAACTTAGCTCAATGAATCTTTTATAGTCCATTCGGTTCTGCTGCTCTTTTTTCTGACTTCTGTTTTCTGTCTTCTGTTTCTATGCGGGCATATGGGTAGTGGTAACCTCCGCCAACAACCTTCCTTGATCGCCGGTAACCCGCGTCCGCACAACGATGATGCGTTTTCCCCGGTGCACGATGCGGGCTTCGGCCCGAATTTCCCCCCCGCGCTGATTTCCCAGCAAGCTCGTATGCAGGTCAACGGCCAGGGGAAAACCTTTACCATCTGGGCCGATTTCGGTTTTTCCGATTGCCATAAGGGTGGCGGTAACATCTGCCATCCACAACATGGCACCGGCCTGAACCGTGCCGAAAGGGTTCAATATCCCTTCGGTTACGGGCATTGAGCTCGTCACACAATCGTCTTTGCGTTCCTCAATAAAGAATTCAATATGGCCGCTGCGTTTTGCTCTTTGGATATGTTCTTCCATACTCTCCATTTTTATCACCTCACCTGCCTGTATATTTGCGAGCGAGCTTTGGATGTATTTGTTGAATATTTAATACGACGATGTCGTTTTTTTCATTAGATCCTCCAGCTTTGGCAATTCACCTTCAATCATGCGATAGGCGTGCTCTTCACCTGGGAATTCGCCTTCTTTAACTTCCCGGATGTAACTCTCAAATGATTTGGATATTTCTCCGGCAACATTGCCATATCGTTTAACGAACTTGGGCGTGAAGGCCTGGAAATGGCCGACGATATCTGAGACAATCATCACCTGGCCGTCTGCATGGATACCGGCGCCGATGGAATAAATCGGGATGGGCAGTTCGTCACGTATAATTTTGGTCACCTCGGGAGGGACCGCCTCGATCAGAATCGAAAATGCACCGGCTTCATAAATAATTCGTGCATCTTCAATAACCGCTATGGCCGTTTCGGCTGTGCGGCCCTGGGCTTTGAATCCGCCCAGGGCATTTGATGATTGGGGCGTTAACCCCAGGTGACCCATCACCAGCATGCCGCCGTCGGCAATCGCGCGCACCACTTCCGCGACTCGCCGGCCACCCTCCAGCTTAACGGCATCCACATTGGCTTCTTTATGAAATTGGATAGCGTTGGCGACAGCCTCCTCGATACTGATCTGATAAGAGCCAAAGGGCATATCACCGATGACGAAAGTGTTCGGTGCTGCCCGGCGCACCGCCTCACAATGATAAATACATTGATCCATTGTCACCGGAATCGTGCCATCATAGCCATAGATACACATTCCAAGACTGTCACCCACCAGTATCATGTCTATTCCGGCCTGTTCGGCGAGCTGGGCAGTTATGAAATCATAGGCG
>JASFPE010000329.1:0-6667 GCA_050116155.1 Desulfobacterales bacterium | reverse complement strand
TGCCTCAAGAATCTTTGCAGGAGGAAGCAGAAGATTTTATTCAACCACAGGCTGCCAGCAAAGACATGGAAGATGAAAGCTTTCAGGTGGAGGTAGCTCCTTTGCAATCCGTTTTCCTCAGTGATGATCAGGTTTTTGTTTTTCGCCGCATTATGATCAACAATCAGATCTATCGGCAGGGTTTTATCCTCAAAACCAGAGCATTTCTGAACCACCTGGCAACCACCTATTTTATGCCACAAACGATGGCCCATTACACGAATTTGCGTCTGGCGGTTGTGGATCAGGGAAGAGAGAAGCGCATGCTCGAAGCCGGTGTTTCCACCAATGGCCCGAAATTTGTGCTTCACCGATCTTTTCCCTCTCCGTTTTCTTTTTTAAATGCCACCCTGACCTGTGACCAAATTCCCCGTTCCACTGGACGCCAGACGCTAAACATCATGCTAATCGTTTTGGCCGGTATCGTTTTGTTGGGGCTCTTCGCCATTTATCAGAGTGCCAGAACCATTGTCGATCTTTCGGAACGACGTTCCCAGTTTGTGTCCTCCGTTACCCATGAGTTGAAAACACCGTTAACCAATATTCGCATGTATGTCGAAATGCTGGAGCAGGGCATTGCGCGAGATCAGGATCGAGAGCAGGAATATTTCCGAATTTTGGACTCAGAAGGCGCCCGCCTTTCGCGCCTGATTAATAATGTCCTGGAACTTTCAAAATTAGAGAAACAACAGCGCCAGGTCGACATGCAAACCGGCGACTTTGAAGAAGTGATCCAAGAAGTTGAGACGGTGATGCACGAGAAGCTAAAACACGAGGGATTTACACTAAAGACGGAGACAGTGAATATTCGACCATTTCGATATGATCGGGAAATAATGATCCAGGTTCTGATTAATCTGATCGAAAACAGCATGAAATTTGGAAAGACCGCGGCCCAGCGGCAGATAGCCATCCGCCTTGACCAGGATGAAAAGCAGGTGAAAGTTTTGGTCACCGATACCGGACCTGGAATTCCTGCGAATGCTTTGAAAAAAATATTCGATGATTTTTACCGGGTCGAAAATTCACTCACGCGCACCACACGGGGAACCGGCATCGGTCTGGCACTGGTAAAAAAATTCGTCACCTTGATGGGAGGGACGGTGATTGCCGAAAATAATGACGGGCCGGGATGCACCATCACAATATCTTTACCAGTCTAGATTGTGTCCCATCAGTACTCTACAAAACCTGGATGGATTTCATATTACAAAATTTGGTTAAATCACAAATCCCAAATGGTGCTTGAGATTTGAATATTGTTTGTTATTTGTTATTTGGTGCTTGGGATTTTTTAAATTCTAAGACGTAACTATAATTAGATATCCTTTTCGGCTATTTTAATGATTGGTGGGACACAATCTAGCCCTGGTTTCACCGAGAAATTACGAAGCATGAAAATTAAAAAGTGATCAGAGGTTAATTAATATTATTACGACCATGATTCATCCAGCACCTTTCGGACCGTGCGCGCTAGTTCGCGAATCGTCAGGGGTTTCATGAGAAAGCTTTTTATGCCGCTTTGATCGATCTTTTGTTCTGAGATTTGTTCGCTGAATCCGGTGCAAATAATTATGGGGATATCCGGACGGATTTTCAGTAGCGCCTGCGCCAGCATTTCACCGGTCATATTGGGCATGCTCATATCCGAAATAACCAGGTCGAATTTTTGGGGCTTGGCTTTAAAGGCCTCTATGGCCTCAATGGAACTTGTCCGCGTCGACACCTGGTAACCGAGCTTTATCAGCATACTTTCGCCAAGCTCGATGAGAGTTTCCTCATCATCCACAAAAAGAATTCGCTCTTGGCCACCGGGCAGGTCATTAAGTTCTTCGGTATCATACTGCATGACACTGGCGGTTCGGGGGAAGAGTATTTCAACCGTGGTACCTTTATTCGGCCTGCTGGTAACGTGAATACCACCATCATGGCCTTTGACGATACCATGAACGACCGCCAATCCCATACCGGTGCCTCTATCTTTTGTTTTGGTGCTGAAATACGGATCAAAAATACGTTCCAGGGTTGCGGAGTCCATCCCATGGCCACTGTCTTTGACAGCCAGAGCGACATATTGTCCGGGGCTCAGATCCTGGAATTGTGGTGCTTTATCAGGATTGAGATTAACATTTGATGCACTGACTTCCAATGTGCCACCGGTATTTTCCATGGCGTGGGCCGAATTGGTGCACAGGTTCATCATGATCTGGTGAATTTGAGTGGGATCTGCGAAAATGGCACCCAAGCTCGGTTCGATGTCTTGACTGATTTCAACGGTCGTTGGCAATGATGCCCGCAAAAGCATTAATACTTCTTTGATAATTGGTGTGATAAGTATAATTTTTTTGTCCTGTTCGCTTTTGCGACTGAAGGCCAGGATCTGTTTAACAAGATCCTTGGCGCGATGTCCGGCTTTGAGCACATTTTCCATATTGTTTCTAGCCAGCGAATTTTTCTCGGTATCATAGATGGCCATTTCACTATATCCGATAATTGCCCCTAGAATATTATTAAAATCATGGGCAATTCCTCCCGCCAAGGTACCGATAGCTTCCATTTTCTGGGCCCGCCGAAGTTGGGCTTCCAGCCGCTGCCGATTGGCTTCGGCCATTTTAATCTCGGTTATATTGGCGACCATGATCACGGTATGCAGCGGTTTTCCGGCCTCATCTTTGATAACTGCCGCAATCATATTCACCCAGATAATCTCGCCGTCTTTTTTTATATAGCGTTTATCCATTTGATAATTATCAATTTCTCCCCGCCGGCATTGCTCAACATATGGCATTTGCCTTTCAAGATCTTTAGGATGGGTAAAATCCCGGAACGTCATCTGTTTTAGTTCATCTTCAGTGAAACCGAGCATTTGATAATAGGCGGGGTTGGCCTGGATAAAGCTGCCGTCCATATTGCACAACGCCATTCCGATGGGTGCATTCTGAAATGCCTGACGAAATTTTTCTTCGCTTTTCCTCAGTTCTTTTTCTGCACGTTTACGGAGGGTTATATCGGTTATGATACCCAGAATGGCCTTTTGGCCTTCAAAATTTATTAATTTGGAAGTAATAATGGCATCGATTTTTTGTCCGTCTTTTGTAATAAGCGCATATTCATACGGTTGGAGTTCTTCGCCACTCATGTGGCTTTTGAAGTTTGTTTTAACTAATTCAATTGACTCCGGTGCAATCAGGCTCATGAAATCAAAATCAGGCGCCAGGAATTCTTCGCGTGAGTATCCCATTATGTCTTCGCATTTTTTATTGGCATAAACGACCCGTCCCTGCAAATTGATAAATATCATGTTCGGAGACTGTTCGGTAAATGTCCTGAAGTCTATCCCGGGTGCTGTCTGAGGGGCTTCGGTATTTTTGGCGTCAGTCACTTCAATTTGCCCTTTCCTGATTGGTTGTTTTCAAATCCCGCCTTGGCGGGATTACAAACGCAACTTTTAAAGTAATGATATGTCCGGCATCATATCTTTGGAAAACAGTTAATTTCCAATCTTTTTAGTAATTTATACACCATTTTACTAGTAAATGTCAATTTTGTTTTTCGGCGCATTTCTTCAACCAGGCAAAAAACGAATTTACTTTATGGACGGTATTTTCGGAGTCGGTATGATCGGATGATCTGCATTTAAAAAAAAAAATTAAAAATGATATTTTTAGGTTGCTATTTTTTTATTTATGCAGCATTAATAGCTCTTTGATTAAACTGCCCCTAGAGCAGCGTATATACACTCAACGTTAGTCTGGGTTTAAGTCCCTATCTGAAAAAAATATATATTTTGGAGAGACGAGGATGCAGAAAAGAGGCTTATTATTGTTGGGTATAATAGTAATTTTAGTTACTTTGGGTGCTACTTTTGTTTCGGGAGAATCCGATGATGAAATGTGTGTACCCATGGGGACGATTGTTCTGGAACCACCCGAATCGGTGGAGCCAAAGAGATCGGCAGTGGAATTTCCGCATTCCACCCACTTCGGTCTTGATTGCAAGACATGTCATCATAAGTGGCAAGGCAAGGAAGTCATACAGACATGCTCGGCCTCCGGGTGTCATGACGTCACCGAGTCACTCATCAAAGCCGGGTCTGGTGCCGTTAACCGGGATCAGGCAATCCTGTATTATAAGACGGCCTTTCATGATATGTGCATTGGCTGCCACAGGGAAATGAAAAGACTAAATAAAGAAATGGAGATGTCCTACAAAAGGCTCAACAAAGAATTACCCAGGACCGGGCCAACCGGGTGTGTTCAATGTCATCCGAAAGAATGAAGTAGTCTGATTTTTTAATTTAAAGAAACAAAAAGATTAAACTGAATTCTCAACTGTGGGAGCGGCTTCCAGCCGCGATAAAAAGATCCTCTCAGGTTATTCACCCCGCGGCTGGAAACCGCTCCCACAGTTGTTTTCCTGCATCAAAGCATTCGAATATTATACCTTAATGCAACCGCTTCTTCCGTATTTGAGTAAGTACACCCAATTGGGTGGTAATTTTCTTAGAGGTTAGCCGGCTTTCCCGGATAAATACCGACAGATTCAAACCCTCCTTTTCCATCGCCAGGAAAAATCCCGTGATTTTTTTGCCTGTCAGGCTGTCGATGATTTCGGAACCTATTGCTTGCTGATTCCCGGTCATCCCGCCGATAACGGTCTTTAGCAGCAGAATGAGGTCAGATGACTTTGACTCATCGACGTTTTTTTCAATATGCCCCTCAAGATTCCCCAGGATATATCCTTCAACCATTTTCCTGAGGACGCGAGAAAGTTTCTCCGGTTTGGCAAAACATCCGATACCCACCATGCCTGGATCATTCATGGTAAATTCTCCCTTTGATCTGATCTTCCGGACCTGCCGGATTAATCCTAACAGGACCTACCTCCATATGAATCAATGTTAATTGATACTGGGTTATAGATTAAATTGATCGTAAGGACCTTAATCCTCGCAATTATCATTGAAGTATTCTGTGGCCTCTTCAACGCTGTCGAACAGTATCCAATCGCGCCAAATGGTATTGCCGTTTTGTTTGCGGGTGAGTTCGATCGTCGTATTCCCGTGATACTCATAACAATCGTAATAATCTTGATTAGAAATGTATCGGGTCATTTTTGCCTCCTTTTTTCATCAAAATTGAGTTTTCACCTCATTTAGCCCGTAAATTAGCACGGCCCTGTGACAGATCCGGTCACACTTTAAAAAAAATTTTCAAATTTTTCTAAAATTAGGTATATCTGTCTGCAAAAATGTTAAAAGCCTTTTTACGACCATTGGGTTAATGGCTTCGACATTTGGAATCATTTACTGAACCAATCAACCATTAAACCTATTAACGAAATGATGGAGAATAATTATGGCACGCGGTGATCAACTGGCCAGACAATGGAAAATCATTCAAACCCTGCTTTCATCCCGGCGGGGAAGAACCGCCACGGAACTGGCTGAAGCCCTGGGCTGTCATTCTCGAACGATCTATCGGGATTTGGAGGCGTTGCAGGTTGCCGGATTTCCGATTTACACGGATCGCGTGGAGGGGAAAAGTCATTGGTCGCTGCTTGAAACGGCCAAACACAATATTCCCATACCCTTTAATCTGGCGGAGTTGATGGCATTGTATTTCAGCCGGGGGATGATGAAAATTTTAAAAAATACAGTATTTTATGACTCATTGCGGTCTTTGTTTGACAAAATTAAAGCCACACTCCCGCCTGAATATATTCAATACCTCGAGCGCATTGAAACCAGCCTGGCGGTGGGTTCAAAACCCTATAAAACCTATCGGAAGATCCGGGGTATTATTGATCAGATCACCGAGGCTGCCGTTCAAAAAAAGGTTATTGAGATTGTTTATTTTAGCATGAGCCGTAAAAAAGAGACCCGGCGAAAAGTGGCACCCTATAAGATTTGGTTTTTTGACGGATCGTTTTATCTGGTCGGCAATTGCAGATTGCGAGAGGACATTCGCATTTTCGCTCTGGACCGCATCAAACATCTTGAGCCCACGGATGAATCTTTTGTCGTGCCCGAAGATTTCGATGTCGATGAATTTATGCAATCAAGCTTTGGGGTGTTTCAGGGAGAATCGGTGAATGTCAAAATATGGTTTTCATCTGATGTGGCCGGGTATATCCGCGAAAGAATCTGGCATGAAAGCCAACGGATCCATCCACAGGATGATGGCAGCATTATTTTCGAGGCTGAAGTTGCCGGCACCGATGAGATCAAATACTGGACCATGAGCTGGGGCTCCAAGGCGCTAGCGCTATCGCCAGAATCCTTGCGGCAACAGATCCAGGTGGAAGCTGATATCCTACTGAAAAATTATATAAAAGGGCCTGCTTTGAAAACTGATTTGAATATGAATGGCGACTGACAATTTGAGGTTCTCTTAAAAAGAATATTTCAACCAGAAATCCAAAATTTATATGAACGCACTAAATTACGTATAGAAGTACGATGTCTGAATTAATACAATACCTCTGCTTCTGAATATTCTACTAATTGGCCCTATTATAATTATTCTTGATCTCATAGGCCCTTTTAGATATTTGTAATTTTGGCTCAGCCTCTTAATTTTTTCCTTATTTGTTTTAAAACCTTAGAAAAGGAGAGTCTCCATTGGCT
>JASFPE010000328.1:0-6678 GCA_050116155.1 Desulfobacterales bacterium | reverse complement strand
GCCCAGGGCGCCCTTCCTGGCAATGATGAAGAAGACCCCTCAGACTCCTCATAACCGAATAATGATTTTTTTCGCCGCAGAGGCGCTCGCCTCGCCCTCGGTCATGACAGAAGACTATAGATATCTCTTCATAAGCTGAGCGATAAATAACCAGTTGAGTTTGAAAGTTCCAGGCTGCACTCCGACGACCTGCTAATTGGTAGCATATAGTGTCGGCCCTATTATATTTTCACCTCACTGATTTGAATCGTGGGCTGGACGTCGGTGTAATTGGGAACATCTGCCATAATTGCTTCCGCGTGAGGCCCGAAGGCGCTCTGAAACGCCTCCACCGAATCAAATAATAGATGGGCCATGGCGACATAGGTTGGTGGGGAACCTGGCTCTACGCCGCTAAGACCTTGTTCCACACCGCGTCCCTTGAGTGCCGCACCAATCTTTTCGTTGACCATGGGGATGTGACTATTTAAATAGTAGTCCATGTCAAATTTCTTGCCTTCCTCATTCGGATAAAGCACGCTGACTTTTATCATTTGTTTTTCCTCCTTTCTTGCTGTGATTTCCAGACCAAATGATTGATGGTTTGAGCTTCTAACGAAACCAGCAGTGTTCCATTAGGAGCAAAGTAAGCACAATTTGAGTTTTTCTTCACTTTTTGCCATTACCGCGATATGGAGAGTTGGGAGAAAATGGATCTACTCCATAAACTCATACTAAAAAAGGCGATGTTGCGAAAGTAATTTTAAGAAGCATTTTTTATACAAGGGCTGCCAATTCCTTCTCATACTTTTTCACCCATCCATCAGCACCGCATTCTTTAAAAATCTTTATAGCCCTGTTCAAATTTTCTCTTGCTTTTGATTGATCGCCTTTTCCTATGAATAATTCTGCATACAGTGCATAATCCCTGCCTATTTCCCACATCATGCCGTTTCGCTTATTCGTCTCTATACCTTTTTTAATCCACTCCTCCGCCTGAGATATGTGCTGATCATTAATATTTAAAAGAATCTCTCCAATCGATCTTGCATTAGATCCTTCAAAAACCCTGAATTGATTGTTTTCATAATATTCCAATAGTTCGTCCAGATTGATGTCTTGATCGTTATTTAACACCTTTGCTTTTGCTAAAGATAGCTTAAAGGTATTAACACAAGAGGGCAGTATTCTGCCCCCTTCCAGAGTCGAAAATCCTTTTTTATAATAGGCCTCTGCTTTTTCATACTCTGCCATATCAAAATAGGTATTTCCTAATTTAAAACGTGCCCAGGCTCCAAACCAAACCAGACCGGTTTTCATACAAGAAGTATCTCCCTTTAGAAGATTATTTTCCGCTTCATCAAGCAAACCTTTATAATAACAGGACGTACCATAACTCGTATAAGCCATCCCCTTGGTATATATATCTCCGGTGTCTTTGGCCATTTTTAATACTGCTTTGGCTGTTTGATGGGCAAGATCAATCTTTCCTTGAAAAGCCCGATTATTGCATATGCCACCTTGAGCAAATCCTATCGCAACGAGATCATTTGCTGATTCACCCAAATCGAGGTTTTTGTTAAGATACTCAAGAGCTTTTTCAAATTCACTATCCCATGTGAGAAAGGTTCCCAAATAAAGATTTGAAAAAATCACAGGCATGTAATTGGAAAAAGAAACACCTGCTTTATCAGAGATTTTAAATACCTCATTTAGGTGTTGAAATCCTCTCGAAAAGTCCTCTTCAACCAAAAGGTGATAAACACCCATTGCAGTAAAAATCCCGGGGAGCCTCCTTTGATAATTCAGCTCCAATGCTAAATCAATTACAGGAGCAACAATCTCTTTTGCCTCAACAGGGAGGTTTAGGCTCGAATAATATCCGGCCAGAACTGTCCTGGCATCAATGACTTTTCTTTGATTCGCATCGGTCTTTGGCAAATTTTCAAGACAGGAGACTCTTTTCTGAGCATATTCAATCGCATCTTTGTGGGAGGCTGCTCTGGCAGCCTTTTTGCCTGCCAATTTTGAATACTCGGCTCCCTTTTCATAATTCTCGCTTTTAACAAAGTGTTCGGCCAACACACCATAACGTTCATCAATATTGTTTTTGTAAAGTTCCTCGATGGCGATGCCTATATCCTCGTGAAGCTCCCTTCTTCTCTTATTCAATATAGATCCGTAGACTACTTCCTGGGTGAGAGCATGCTTGAAGATGTAGATCGATTGCGGATATAAACCTTTCTCGTAGAGAAGCTCTGAATCCTTTAATACTGATAGATAGGATAACAATTCCTGTTCCGGAAAGTGTGTTACCCGCTTTATCAACTCGTAGCTAAACTCCCTCTCGATCACAGATCCGGTTTGAAGCAAGCCTTTAGCACCTTCAGGAAGTGTGTCAACCCGGGCCATGATGACATCCTGTATCGTAGAAGGAATGGTCATCTCCTGGACATTTTTTACTAAATGGTATTTATTGCCCTTTCTCTCTATGATGCACAGATCCTTAAGTGACTTTATAAACTCCTCAATGAAAAAAGGAACTCCCTCTGTCTTTTCCAGGACCAGCTCCTCAAGGTCCCTGTCTAATTCCTCTGTACCCAGAAGATGAGACAGCATAGTGAGGCTTTCACCGTTGGAGAGCCGATTCAAAGTGATCTGACTGTGAAAAGACTTACCGCCCCAGGTGTGCACAAACTCTGGCCGGTAGGTGAGTATCATAAAAATCCTTGCGCCTGGTATGCTCTCCAAAACATATTTTAATACCTCCTCTGAACTCTTATCAATCCAGTGCAGATCTTCATAAGCCAGAATCAGAGGTCGGATCTCGGAACTCTTTAAGGCAATCTGCTTGATTGCATCAATGGTTCGATCTTTCTTAGCCTCCGGGCTAATTGGAATCTCATCGATGCCGCTGTTCTTGACTGATAAGAGCTCCAGTAGAAAGGGTAGCGTCGAGGCTTCATCTACATCTAATACTTTCAGGCCTCTTATGACCTTTTCCCTGTTTACTGAATCCCCATCGCCCTCCCTGATATCGAAGTTTGCCTTCAGTGTATCTATATGTAAATGATAGGGTACGCCCCTGCTATACGAGAGGCACTTTCCTTCCAAAAAGGTTATATCCTCGTGGCCGACGGCTTTTCGAAACTCATATAGGAGCCTGGATTTGCCCACCCCGGCCTCGGACATAATGAAAATGGCCTGTCCCCGGCCTGCCTTAGACTGCTCAAGACCATCGAGCAAAATCTCAAGCTCTCGTTTCCTTCCCACAAAGGAGGTCAGTCCCCGGTCGGCGCTTACGTCAAACCTGGTTCTTCTGATGCTGGGGGCGATTACTTGGTAAACATTGACCGGTTCTTTCTTACCTTTAATCATCCGCTTGCCCAAAGCCTCAAAGCGAAATAATCCTTCTGTGAGTTTGAATGTATCTTCTGTAATATAGGTTGTTCCAGGTTGGGCCTGTCCTTCCATTCTGGAAGCCAGATTTACGGTGTCGCCAACTGCCTTGAATTCAACTCGCAGATCGTTGCCCACAGTACCCACGACTACCGGTCCGGTATGGATACCGATCCGCATTTTAACAGCAGGAATATCTTTTTTTTCTTGCTTCAATTGGTCACTGAATTTCGCCATTTCCTGGTGAATCGCAAGGCTTGATCGAATCGCTCGCTGCGGTGCGTCCTCCAATGCAATGGGCGCTCCAAAAAGGGCCAGGATCCCATCACCGGTCAGCTCGTTGACGGTGCCTTCATAATCATGGACTTTGTGGATCAGAATCTCATAGACCTGATCCATGACGGAATACGCTTCTTCTGGATCTAGTCTTTCAGCAAGCTGGGTAAATCCCTCCATGTCACAGAACATCACAGTGACTTGTTTCCGCTCACCTTCGATCTTGTCTTTTTGGGTTAGAATTTTCTCTGTGAGGCCTTTGGGAAGATAACGTTGAATCTTATCTAGTTTCTCGTCAAAGGAGAGGTCTCTAAAGGTTGGTTCAGAGGGAATGATTAAATTGTGGCCGCATTTACCGCAGAATTTTCTCCCAAGGGGAATATTGGCTTTGCAGGCTGGACATTCTAACTCAAACTTAGCTCCACATTCTTCACAGAACTCTACCCCTTCACGATTTTCAAACTGGCACTCTGGGCATTTCATTTTTGCCCTCCATTATTTTAGGTTAAGCAGTTTGAATGATTATGAAGGATATCTTGAATAGTTTAAGATGAAATATCCTAAATATGGTTCTAAGTCAATTATCAGGGTATACGATATATTGTGGTGCGGAACCAAAGTAGGTTTTATAGATACGATTTTTAAAAAGCAAATATCGCCCGACTTGTGATTAATTGATATGCATTTTGCCCATTTTGAACACATCATTTGAGTATCACATTTAATCCACTTCCGAAGCTGTTCTCCTGGCGGTCCTATTCCCCTGCTCGTCGAGTTTAACCACTACTTCCCGGCCTTTTTCGTCCAGTTCAACCACACCCGAGCAAAACAGGAGTTCCATCCATTTTTTGCGGACCTCCAACGGGCCGCTGCACACCGTATTACATCTGAAAAGGCCTCTCTGCGTGCGATTCCGGCCCGAATGCTCCCTTCCTTTAGTGCCAGTTCTTTTAGTTCGGTTTCCAGCATTTTGAAGTCTAATTTAGGATGTACCAAGATGCTTTTGTAGCCCACGAATATAGGCGACCTGTCCCAGGTGCTGGTTCGCTTCACCAATCAATTGACAAAACATGTTCCCCACAGTGTAGTTTTGGAAGAAGGCCACGGCCCTGCTGCTCTCAGGATACGGCGTGCGTGGAGGACGATCCTCAAAGCCGTTGGCATCTATCGTCTGCAAGTATGTTCGGGTTTCCTTGCGCACCGCTTCGAAATACGACTGCATCTCCGTCAGCTCTGGGACAGGAAAACTTTCGACCTGCTCAGGGGGGTATTCCAGACCCGTTGTTTCTGCAGAGATTCCCCATCGCTGGTGCCAGCCATCGCGTATCCAGACTTCGGGTTTGCCCTGAGCAAAATGGACAACTAACCTGTCTTCAACCCTCGTGACGTGCCAAAAAATAAAGCCGATGGAGTTTGCGTTGGGGCCTGGCTGCCAGGAGAGTTCCGAGGCTGTTATACCTTTCAACACACCATAGTAATGCTGTTGGAGTGCGTCAAGAGCCCGTTCGATAAAATTTTTGAGTTCCATAGCGTCCGCCTCGTGACTTCCTTTGTAAGGTATTTAAATGTAATCCAAATAATTTAAAGTTTCCAGAAACCTGATATTAGTTAGTAAGGCTAAGATAAGCTAAATCATGTTCTTCTTCTTGAAGTACTGCCGGTACCCTCCAACCATTAATGATTTAACTCTGACTTTTGATGTACTCGACCGCCGCGCCCAGCTCCTTTAGAAACTGCTCGAGGCTATAGCCGATACCATGTAGATAAGAGCTAAAGCCAATAGATTGGAGCGCTGCATAAGAAGCCTCCTGGATCTGGGCGTCGTCCATCCCACTGAGCCGCAACTGCTCAGTATGGAAGGGCGTTCAGTATTGGCAGCGGACAGCTGCGGCGGCTCCAAAAGTGACCAGGGCTTTATCACGAGCCGTCAGTTTGCTGTCGCTGAGAAGCCACGCTGTAAGCCCCCACTGATGTTTAAGCTGTGAGTCCGGCAGGCTATCAAGCCACCCCGGCACTCCGCCGAGTGTCTGGGAAATTTGATCAAGGATTTCTTGTCTCGTCATTGGATTTTCCTTCTTTTGTGAACAAGGTGCGATTCGTAGCAATGGTTGATAATAGACAACTCGATAACAGGTCAGATTTTCTAACTTAATGAATGAAACAACGCTCCTATCAGAACAAAATTAAGTTCTTTTAGGAGCTGGGTAGGCACGTTTTGAGAGGTTCCTGCATTTACGTTTTAACCATTTTTTTTCGGCAATATTTTAAGGGAAGCCGCAATATGTTTCGGCGGAAGCAGTGGCTTTGAGAGAGAAGGCAGATCCAGAAAAATAGCGTTATCCGGTTCAAACTTAGGAAAGCATTAATTTTTAATGCCACAATGTGGTATCAGTTGTCAAGCTAATTTTAATATCTTTATCGATTTCATTTTAAAGGCTGGGCTTTAAAAATTATCATTGAGCTGGCATTAGAAATGATGCGATGGGTGAGGTGGAATTAGATGAAGTCAGGGGCTATTTATTGAGGTATTATGGATTTTACCAATATTGACGATATAAAATTAATATCAAAGGCTTTTGGGGATTTGAAATGTTGGACAATGTTGGAGTAATCTACAAAAATTAGGGTTTAAGATAGTTGTTTTTTGCTGCAATATCACAACCCAGTCTTAGTATCGATTAATCGTGTCCGCTCCTGCTTTACCCCAAAAAATTTGCAGTAATCGGCAACAGAAAGGTCTGCCCAAACAGCCTCTCTATCGTAACCATAAGCGTCGTATTTCTTCGGTGGAGCCACTCGCTTTCCACTGCGCTGCCTCTCAAGATAGGCCACAATGTGTTGTTCGAGGTCTTCTGGAAAGTCCATAGCGAAATATTCAAATGCGGAATGAGTGGCCATAACAGCGTCGCTCATCAAGTCAAGGTATTGAACATTGGCTACTCTTTGCGGCTCAGCCTTCATAAACTTAACAAGTGCGCGAAATATCACTTTTAGCCTTTTGAGTATAATTTTGTCGTGCAAACC
>JASFPE010000327.1:0-6699 GCA_050116155.1 Desulfobacterales bacterium | reverse complement strand
GTAGCGGCGTCAAGCGGTTGCTCCATGGACTGGCTTCAATTTGGGCATGGCCCCAAAATACGCGTAGACTATACCACCGGGGGACAGCGCCCTGAAGGGCAGGTCGCAAGTCCGCAATCCCCCTATGATTTTCAGGGCGGCGGCGGGACCGGCTCCGCCGATGAATTGCAGCGCGATGGCGATAGCAGCGGCTTTGGTGCT
The DNA here is from genome assembly GCA_050116155.1 of Desulfobacterales bacterium. Classification (GTDB taxonomy): domain Bacteria; phylum Desulfobacterota; class Desulfobacteria; order Desulfobacterales; family JAHEIW01. The sequence goes on along the minus strand of JASFPE010000327.1, from coordinate 6,498 downwards.
GCTGTGGAAATGCTGGCTAAAATTTATGGCTCCGGTGATGACTTGCTGATTCACACCATCAACGCAAATATCCGGGCGTTTTGTGAGGCGATTGACCACAAAGACCGTGATCAACGCTCGACCAGGGAGCTTCAGGATCTGAAAAAACGTCTGACCACGATTGAAAAACAACTTCAAAAAACCCGTCCGAACGGTAAAAAAGGGCATAAGCCCAGGTCTTAATGGTTCCCGGACAGCTGAACATCGAACATCGAACGTCAAACTTCCAATGCGCTTTATCTATTTAAAATGACAGAATACATTATTCGATGTTCGACGTTCCTTTTTTTAAAACCCCTCGGATAAAACGAACCCAGGGTATATTTTTTCCTTCGATCAAACTGGCCGTTTCGGTTACCAGGTGCGATCCTGAGTTCTGTATCACTATCTTTAAGATGGCTTATAACTAGTGCTTATCCGATTCAGCAGATTTTTCTTTAAACGCTATGCGCTATGCCCTATGCCCTATGCCCCCGGATAATCCCGCCGAAAGTGTGACTCATTGAAATCCGTCTGATACGGACCGGAAGGAAACGAACTAGTACCCCAAATTCTCACCGATCAACTTTACATTGATGCGGTTCTGAATCATATGATCAGGTTACCGCTTGCCGAACGTGATATTTTGGATCCTTCCAGATTTCCCGTGCCATGATATCCGCTAAAATATCGACCGCATCCCAGACATCCACATATCTCAGATAAAGCGGCGTCAGGCCGAAGCGCAGGATTTGCGGCGCGCGGAAGTCACCGATCACGCCCCGCTCGATCAAAGCCTGAATGATGGCATAGCCGTTTTCATGGGAAAGCGAGACCTGACTGCCGCGTTCAGCGGCTTTGCGGGGACTGACCAGGCCGAAACCGTAACCCTCGCATTTCTGTTCCACCGCAGCGATGAACATATCGCCCATTTTTTTGGATTTTTCCCTGATTTTGTGTATGTCGGCCCTGGCCATGATATCCACCCCGACCTCGAGGGCGCAAAGGCTGATGATCGGCTGGGTGCCGCTTAGCATGCGGCTGATGCCGTCAGCGATTTCATAGTCCCGGGTAAAATCAAAAGGCGCTCTATGGCTCCACCAGCCTGTCAGGGGCTGTTTCACATGTTCCTGGTGCCGTTTGGCCACAAAAATAAATGCCGGGGCACCCGGCCCGCCATTAAGATACTTATAGCCGCAACCCACGGCGAAGTCTGCACGGGCTGCATTCAAATCGACGGGAATGGCCCCGGCGCTGTGACACAGATCCCACACAGTCAGTGCCCCGCGCCGATGGGCCCTGGCGGTGATGGCCTGCATGTCCAGCCGGCGACCGGTTTTGTAATGTACATCGGTGAGGGAGACGACAGCCACACGATCATCAATGGCATCCATAAGGTCGTCTATTTCCACAAATCGGATGCGGTGTTGGCGTCCCAAAAATTCGATCAAGCCCTGGGTGATGTAATTGTCCGTGGGAAAATTGCTGCCTTCCATCACAATTACGGACCGGTCAGAGTTGATATTCAGTGCAGCGCTGATCGCCTTGAACAGGTTGATGCCGGTGGAATCCGTGGCCACGACCTCGCCCTGCGCGGCACCGATAATTTTGGCAATCTTGTCTCCGATACGATGCGGGGCATTGAACCAGTCGGCCGTGTTCCAGCTTTTGATCAGCTGCTGCGCCCATTCCCGCTCTGTCACTTCGCGCACCCGTTCAGACGCTGCCTTTGGCATGGCCCCCAGGGAGTTGCCATCCATATAAATCACGCCTGGCGGAATATGAAATTGCCCGCGGAAGGAAGCCAGCGGGTCCTGCCGGTCCAGTTTCACAAAATTGTCACGGGTGAGCACTGTCATAATGACACCCTTTCATGGCCGGTGGCCAAGCCCTTCGAAAGACTGGTATTTCGCTGCGGGTTTTCGCTTCGCTTTTTCGGAGTTTTATGACGTGTTTGTTTTTTTCCCATGGCCACCGATAGCAGATCTTCATCTTTAAAAACGGTTTTTAAAATACAATCTTGCAGATCCGCATTGTGAGGTCACGTTTTTGGAATCAGCGCGGCGACCGGACACACCTCGGAACAGGCCCGGCAATTCTCACAGGACGGCGGGCTCGACTGCGCGTTGCCGAAAAAACCGATGATCGTGTCGAAACCGCGCCTGGCAAAAGTTAACTGCGCATACGGGTGCTGGGTGTGGCAGACATAGACACATCTTCCGCACAGAACGCAGCGGTTGGGATAATACTCCCAAAACGGATGGTCTCTAACGACCTTGTTTTCCTTGAGAAACAGATTCAGATGTTTGGATTTTAGCGCTGTTTTTAAAAATTTGGCCATATCCTGCAGGGCACAGTTGCGATTCGCCGGGCAATTTTTGCAGTCCACATCATGAACCGACAGCAGCAATTGAAAGGCAGTTTTCTGGAGCCGCCGAACGGCAGGTGTGTCGGTGCGTACCACCATGTCAGGGCGAACCTGGAGCGTGCACGCCGGGACGGGGGCGTCTTCTCCGTCGATCTCGACAAAACACAGACGACAGGATGCCGGCGGATGATCCATGCCCTCGATGTAACACAGATTCGGGACGTAGATGTCGTTTTGCAGACAGGCCGTGAGCAGATTCGTGCCGGCTGCAATCTCGATTTTCTTGGCATCGACTGAAAGGGTGACCATTTTTCAAAGCCTTTATGAAATGTTCGCTCCAGCGAACCGCTGTTGATTATTTCTCATCTTTGACCGGTTCGGCAGGACGTTCGACGACCGGCGCCAGCTCCGGTGGCGACACCTTACGGACGGCGTCGTATTCCGGAGGACAGGCGACCATGCACTCGCCGCATTTGACGCACAGGGACTGGTCGATGCCCTTTTTGCGGTTGCGGGTGGTAAATACCGCCTCTACCGGGCAGCACCCCACGCAGGCATCGCAGCCACGCGCGCATTTTTCCAGATCGATATAATAGGCAATCAAGGGCCGGCACATCATGCCGGGACAGCGTTTTTCCCTCACGTGGGCTTCATAGTCCTCCATGAAATATCGCAGGGACGTCACCACCGGGTTGGGAGCGGTTTTGCCCAGCCCGCACAGGGAGCCGTTTTTGATGTCTTCGCTGAGCTGCGCCAGGGTTTTTAAATCGGCCGGGCTGCCTTTCCCCTCGCTGATACGCTCCAGGATTGTCAGTAAATGGTAGGTTCCGATGCGGCAAAAGGTGCATTTGCCGCAGGACTCTTTCTGCGTAAAATCCAGGAAGTACCGTGAAATGTCCACCGTACAGGTGTCTTCATTCATGACGACCATGCCGCCGGATCCCATCATCGCGCCGGCAGCCGTCAGCGAGTCAAAATCGATGGGCGTATCCAAAAATTCCTCGGGCAGGCAGCCGCCGGAGGGTCCTCCGATCTGGACGGCCTTAAATTTCTTCTTATTCGGAATTCCTCCGCAAATATCGAATATGAGGGTGCGCAGGGAAACGCCCATGGGAATTTCGATCAAACCCGGGTGCACCACGTCGCCGACGATGGAAAATATGGCGGTGCCCGGGCTGTTGTCCGTGCCGATCTTTCTGTACCAGGCGGCGCCGTTTTTTAAAATGGGTGCAACCGATGCCAGAGTCTTCACATTATTGATAACGGTGGGCGTACCCCACAAACCGCGTTCTACCGGATAGGGCGGGCGGCGCCTGGGCATGCCGCGAAAACCTTCGATGGAACGGATCAAGGCCGTTTCCTCGCCGCAGACAAAGGCCCCGGACCCGTGGAAGACCTCGATATCCAGGTCAAAGGAGCTCCCCAGGATGTTGTTGCCGATAAGTCCGAGTTGGTTTGCCTGCTGGATGGCTTTGGTGATGATTCTCACCGCCAGGGGATATTCCGCCCGCACATAAATAATGGCCTGGTGAGCACCGATTGCATAGGCACACGCAATCAAGCCCTCGAGCACCTGATGCGGATTGCTTTCCAGTATGGTACGATCCATGTAAGCGCCGGGGTCGCCTTCATCGGCGTTGCAGATGATCCGTTTGGCGTCGCCGGGTTGGTCGGCCGCCAGCTCCCACTTCAATCCCGTTTCAAAACCGGCTCCGCCTCTTCCCCTCAGACCGGCGTCTTTGATTTGCTGAATTATTTCCTCGGGCGAGCGCCGGAAAATATCGGGCAGCGTCTCATAACCGCCTGCGGCAATGTATTCATAAATATCCTCGGGATCGATGTGACCGCATTTTTCCATGACCACCCGTTTTTCCTGGCTGAATCGCGAGAATTCCCCGATCCACGGAATCATATCATTTTCTTCGGTGGCACCGAGAATGTGTTCGAAACGGGGATCGCCTTCGGCGAGAAACAGCTTGGTGAGCATCGTTGCCTTTCCGGCACTCACCTCGGGATAAAATATGGGAGGAAATCCGGACTCCGGATGATCGATGATGACAAACGGCTCTGCATAGCAGTGGCCGATACAGCCTACGGTATGGATCCGGGCATCAATTCCGTTCCGGGCAAGCGCCTGTTCGAATGCCGCTTTTGTTTCAAGCGCCCCGGAGGCGATCCCGCAGGTCGCCATGCCAATGTGAATCCGGGGTCCCGGCGCCTCTATAAATGCCCGTTGCCTGGCTGCGGTTGCAGTCCGGATTTCATCAAATCTGACCTGGAATGGTTCCTGATCGGCTGGACTCATTTTTGTTGTTTTTCTCTTTCCTGTTTTTCTTTTTCAATGCGGGCTCTCAAAACCAGTCCTTCCACCTTGCTGGGCTGCATATGTCCGTGCACGGTTTCCCCTACCACGATTACCGGAGCCAGTGCACAACACCCGACACAGGCAACCCGATCGACGCTGAACTCTCTGTCCGCGGTGGTCTCGCCTTCCTTGATTTCCAGCTTGCGCACAAAATTCTCGAGAATAATATCGCCGCCCTTCACGTGACAGGCCGTGCCCAGACAGACTTTCACCGCGTTTTTCCCGGGCGGATGAAATCTAAACTGATTATAAAAGGTCGCCACGCCATACACCTCTGAAGGTGAGATCTCCAGATGGTCGGCCACCAGATGGATGGCCTCGGCCGGGAGATAGGCGAGTTTTTCTTGAATTAATTGAAGCAGGGGTATGAGTTTGCTTCGATCGTTGCCGATTTCAGGCAGTTTCGTTTTGACCTGTTCAAGTAGCGATTTCTCTTCCGCATTGAGCACGAAATTCATTCACAACTCCTTGATCGAAACTCGCGGCCATGTTCAGCACAATTTTTACCGGCAACATTCAGCAACGATGGGTTTGCGGACGGTGAGTTCCGGCATAGGGCGTCAAATCTTTTCCATGGCGCCATAGGCTGACTGGATACGCTCCCGCAACAGGAAACACAGTCTCTCCATCACATTGAATCCAAAGCGGGTATCACGGGTCATGAGCTTCCGCAAATCGGCACCCTTCAGAACCAAGATGGTTGTGGTCGTCTGGCAAAACGTATTGAGCATCATAATATGAGGCTCATTTAATAGGGTTGACCAGCATCCAAACACCCTTCCGCGGCCGAGGGTGGCAATGACGACCCGACCCTCACGGTCTCCCATATCCATGGTTCTTTCCAGAACCACCTGGCCCTTGGCGATAATGTAAAGGTGTTCGCCAAAATCGCCCTGCCGGTAGACCACATCACCATTCGCATAGGTGTTCACCCGGCAGATAGGGGCGATATGTTTAATTTCGCTTTGTTGAAGACCTTTAAAAAATTCGCAGGCTGACAGGGTTTCTACGATTTCGATGGGATCCATAGTGGAGGCCCTTTCTTCAATCCGATATTTCGCCGTGCGCTTTTTCTGAAAATTGCCGGTACATTTGCATCAGTCGGCTGCCCAGCGCAGCGGCAAGTCGTTTAAAGAAAATAAAGCCGTTTTCGACGTTCTCCGAGAGGATTTTGTGCATGTTGGCCTGATCGATGCTGAGCAGTACCGACGGTTCCTCACATTTTGCTGATAGAAAGTAGGTATCCATGCCGATTAGGCTCGAACAGCCGAAGATTTCACCGGCACCACTGCTTGTGTAAACCTTCGTGCCGGACTCCCCCAGCAGCAGAGTGATGCGTCCCTGAATTAAAATAAAAAAATGATTTGCTGGCTCTGCCTCCCGGAAAACAAATTCCCCTTTGGCCAGAGATACTTTTTCGGCAATTGCCATTGTCTCTTTCAGGAAGTTATGCCCCAGCCCCGTAAATAGGTCGGATTGTTTCAAATACATTTGGGTTCACCCTTCCTTTCCTGAAAATTCAGCATATTCATACGGGTAAGTTGATCCGGCAAGTCAGGTTTGTGCGAAGTTATGCTGCAGTACCAGAAAATACCCGGGATTTCGTAGGATACAAGAAAAGGCATAAGGGGTCAAGAGTGCCCGTGGTGGTTTCGGGCTCCGCCGAATCACTCAACTGCCGCGAAAAACTCGCCGATAGCTTCTAGTACTTGCCGCCGTGATTCTTTTTGACCCGGTCGCGATCAAT
>JASFPE010000326.1:0-6721 GCA_050116155.1 Desulfobacterales bacterium | reverse complement strand
GTGCCGGCAGAGATATGCGGTGTTAACACCACATTGGGCATGGAGGCCAACGGGTTTTCGGGTCTAAAAGGCTCCTGCTCAAATACATCCAATCCGGCACCGGCGATCCACTCCTCATTCAGTGCCCGGCAAAGTGCAGCCTCATCGATCACCGATCCCCGTGCGGTGTTGATCAATATAGCCGTTTTTTTCATCTTTTTTAGTGTGGCCTCATCAATGAGATGATAGGTTGCTTCGCCCGCCGGAATATGCAGGGTGACGATATCGGCTTCTGAAAGAAGCGTATCGAATTCAACGCGCCGGAGACCGAATTCCGCTTCCAGTTCTGGGGAGAGTTGTACATAAGGATCGTAATAGATCCCTAAAGTTCCGAAAGCTTTAAATCGCTGAGCTGTTTCTTTACCAATACGGCCCATGCCAACGTAACCCATTGTTTTTTCATACAATTCAATTGATACCGGTCGTAAGCTGTTGACGTGCCATCGGCCCTGTCTCAACTCACTGTCTGCAAAAGGCAGGCGCTTGCAGACAGCTAAAGTTAACAGGACAGTATGCTCGGCAACACCCACCGTTGTGCCTTCCGGGGTTAAAGCCAGGACGATTTTCTTTTCTCTTAACGCCTCGAGATCCACCGTGTCCTGATAACCCACACCCTGATGATGTACCAACTTTAACTTTGGGGCAGCTTCAACAAAATTTCTGGCCATGGGCCTGGCGGCCACAACGACGACCTCGCATTCCGCAATTTTGTCCCTGCGTTCCTCATCGGAATCTTTTCCCAGAGTTATCAGTTCAAAACCATCCGGTACTTCCCGCCGGATAATTTCGTAAACATTTTCAGGCGCGTGACTGAAATAAAGCACTTTGTGCGTTGGCATTTTAATATTCCCGTCTTATTTATACGAACTTTCAATCAATCCTACGGTCAAATTAATGTAATATAGATAAAAATGAGAATAATGATTTCGTCTAATCGATATAACATACACCCTTGTCTTTCTTAATCTCTTCCATCCATGCAGGGATTCTCTTTCCGGCTTTTACGTCTGCATCCATTTGTTTTTCTTTCGCCAGCACTGCTTTAAGATTTTCAGCCACGGCTGCAGCTTTATTGCGGGATACGACCACCACTCCATCCTGATCGCCAGCCAGAATGTCGCCGGCAGCGATGATACCACCACCAATGGCGATTGGAAGGCCGATATTCCCGGGACCATTCTTCCAGGGAGAATTGGGGCAAACCCCCCTGGCAAACACCGGGATGCCGACCTGTTCAATGCCAGGTAAATCCCGTACGGCACCATCGGTGACGATGGCAACCACACCGGCATTTTGGGCCATGCCCGCGTAAACATCGCCGAGCACGGAACACCCGAGATACTCATCGGTGGCGATTACGATGACATCTCCGGGCCCGGCTTCATCAATGGCGGCCCAGGCGGCCAGATTATCCCGCGGACCGGAATTCACCGTGAGGGCCACCCCGGCAAATACAGTGCTTTGGGTGATCGGTTTGATGCGGTAGTCCAGGGCGCCGACACGCCCCTGGGCATCACATACGTTTCCGGTGGGAATGTTTTTAAACTTTTTTATTAGGCCATCTTCAGCGCGCTTAAAATTTCGGTTGATGGTCAGGGCTGCATCCTGTGTGGTCATGGCATCCTCCTTTAATAAAAAATTGTGCAACAATTTTTTTATAGATAATTTTTTCATAACATATAAGTTTCTCATCCTAAATACAAAATCGAAAAACCATGGATGGAAAAAATAACTTACAAAAAATCATTGACATTCTATCTGTTGCCAATTAAATAATTAAAAATATAAAACAGCGTTCCACAATATGAAACGGTGTTTTCAGCCATGTCTCCAAAAAAATCATCGAATGTTCGGGCGATCGAAAAAGGGTTCGATATTCTTGATTTCCTCAGTCAGGGCAAGCAGAGTTACAGCCTCCGTGAGATCTCCGGTAAACTGAAGATCCCCAAACCTACCATTCATCGAATTCTTTCCACTTTTTGTGGATTAGGATACGCAATCCAAGATCCCGTTTCGAAGGACTATCGCTTAGGATTTCGTCTTGTAGAACTGGGACAGGCCGTTCTAGATCGTATCGATTTGCGCAAAGAATCCGAATCATTTCTGAAGAAACTCGCCGACAGTGTTCAAGAAACTGTGCACTTAGCCCGCCTGGATGATGGTCAAATTGTTTACCTGGATAAAGTGGAACGCATGGTCAATCCATTGAGCCTGAGAATGGTATCCAAAATTGGGATGCGCAACTATGCCCACAGCAGTGCACTGGGCAAAGTGCTTTTAGCCTTTTTACCCCAGGCGGAACGTGACGCCATTCTGACCCAGAAAGGTCTTCCAAAAAGAACCAGGAATACGATTGTGGATTTGAAAGAGCTCACGGAGCACTTAGCAATTATCAAATCTCAGGGGTATGCGGTTGATAATGAAGAAAACGAAGACGGTATTCGTTGCGTCGCGGCGCCTATCAGAAATTACCGCGGTGAGGTGATCGCGGGTATCAGCATCTCGGGTCCGGCCGTTCGGATTACCGAGGAAAGGATCAACCAGCAGCTTAAACGTCAGGTGATAGGGACAGCCGCAGAAATCACTAAAAAGTTGGGTTATAAAGATCCAACATAATTAGAAAGGAGGTGATGGCGCATACAATTCGGATTGAAATTGGCCTAAATGCCCGGTCTTTAGGATTTTAACCTTTAAGACGCGAAAAGGAGGAGGGTTATGCAAGTAACAAAAAATCTTATAAACAAAAGGCTTTGGGTGATCGCACTTGTATGTGCTCTATTTTTCTGGGCCAATCCTGTTAATGCTGAAACGATTTTGAAATATGGTCATGCGAATGTTCCCATTTATTTTTATCACACCGCAGGAGTGGCTTTTGGCCAATGCCTGGAAAAATCGACTGGTGGCGCACTAAAAGTAAAGATTTATCCCCAGGGGCAATTGGGTGGGGAAAGAGACATTACCGAAGGTTTACAATTGGGTAGCGTCGACCTCCAGGCGACATCCATCGGAGTCACCGGCACATTTATTCCTTCCTTGCGAATTTTAAATCTGCCTTTTTTATTCAAAGGACCCAAACACTGGTTGGCAGTTATGAACGGTCCGGTTGGACAACAAATTTTGGGCAAAGCACGCGAACAGGGCGATCAAGTGGGGCTTAAGGTGTTAGCCATCGGGGCTCCCGATTTCCGACTTCCCATGAACAATAAGCTGCCGATCAAATCGATGGCGGATTTCAAAGGCTTAAAAATCAGAACCATGCAAGTTCCGATTCATATGAAAGCATATGAAGGCATTGGTGCCAGTCCAGTACCGCTGCCCTTCGGTGAATTGTACACCGCGCTTCAGACGGGGGTGGTGGATGGAAACGAAAATGGCCCCCTTACCCTTTACGGAAAAAAGTTTTATGAGGTACAAAAATATATGGTGCTGTTACCCGTGGTCTCAAATGGTGGCATTTTTCTCATGAGTGGCCCTACCTGGGATAAATTGTCGCGTGATCATCAACTGGCGGTGACCAAATGTATCTCTGTATGGCGCAAAAAAATGGATCAGGACGCACAGGAACAGGGCGGGATTGCAATCCAAAAAATGAAGGATCAAGGTTTGCAAGTCACTACCATTGACGATGTCACGCCGTTTGCCAAGGCAACCGCCTCAGCCTATGAATGGCTGTATAATGATCTTCCGAAAGACACTTCTGAATGGACAAGATCCATGGTGGGAAAAATCCGCGAAGTAGGCGCAACCATTGAAAAAGAGGAATGGTATGTAAGTGGCAAATAAATGCTGATTTCATAGCCGAAGCTATTATCGCGGGCAGATAGTTCAACCTTTTATGTCTGCCCGCGAACTTTGAGTGCTCAATAATCCGAGATCGAAAGAAAAGTATCATGATCATCCTAAATATCCTGGATAAATTCAGTGGTTACCTCGAAAACGTTGTCAAAGTTTCGCTTATCTTATCGATGGCCGGTATCGTATTGTTTGTCAACCTCGCCGTTTTTTTCCGATATGTTTTATCCGATCCGCTGACCTGGACCACCGAAATATCCAGTTATCTTTTGGTATATACCGTTCTTTTTGGAGCCTCTATAGCTCTAAGGCACAATCAATTCGTCAAAGTCGAGGCGCTGCTAAATTTGCTACCCGAGCGATTGAAAACATGGATTATTATGTTTTCCCACGTGCTGATTGCTCTTTTCCTGGTGGTTTGTATCCGGTCACCATCGATGCTGATTAAAAAAGCAGTTTTAACCAAAACTGTTAGTCCAGCTTTGGGTATCCCGATGGCCAATCTTTATCAGCTTTTGCGTATCGGATTTATTTTCATGCTATTTTTCCTCTGTATGAGCAGCATAAAATTGATTAGAGACAACATGATTTTAGGTGGCGATCAGGAGGAAGCCAAATGATCGCTTCAATTTTCTTATTTCTCTTAGCCGTTGGGATACCGATTGCATTTGTTTTGGGTATCAGCAGCGTGATCTACTTGTGGAAAGCCCAAATGCCTTATGTTTTGGTTTCTCAGCGGATATTTGTCGGCCTCGACAATTTTCTGATTCTGGCGGTACCCCTATTCATTTTAGCCGGCAAACTCATGAATGCCTCGGGGATAACCCGGCGGCTGATTGAGTTTTTTTATATCATCATAGGCCATATTCGCGGGGGGTTGGCCTATGTGAACATCATCGCCAGCGTTTTCTTTGCTGGTATTACCGGTGCCGGGGCAGCAGACACGGCTGCAATCGGATCGATCATGATCCCTGCAATGAAAAAAGAGGGCTATTCGCCGGAATACAGTGGTGCGGTCACAGCGATATCCTCAACCATCGGGCCAACCATTCCGCCAAGTATCGCCATGGTTGTCTATGGTGCCATGGCCGAGGCGTCTATCGCGAAACTCTTTTTGGCTGGATTTATTCCGGGCCTCTTATTAGGACTTGCTCAGTTGCTGGTCGCCGGTCATTTTGCCAGACGTCAGAATTTTCCGGTAAGGCAAAAAATTCTCTCCGTACGCACCGTCACCGAAGGTTTCTTCAATACGATTTTGGCGATCATGATGCCGATAATTTTACTCGGTGGAATTCTCAGCGGTATATTTACGCCCACCGAGGCGGCCGGTGTTGCCGTATTTTATGCGTTAATTGTCGGGTTCTTTATTTATCGAGAACTTAAGATATCTAGCTTTATCCATATTCTTTTCGAAACCAGCGTGTTAACCGGAACCATTTTAATTATTTTGGCGATGGCGCATTTATTCGGTTGGATCTTGGCGGCCGAAACAGTGCCGGAAATCATTGCCAATGCCATGACCTCCATAACTAAAAATCCAATTATAATATTATTGCTCATTAATCTGCTCCTTTTGTTTTTGGGAACCATCATGGAAACATTGGCGGCCATTATCCTCATGACACCCATTTTGCTGCCTCTGGCACAAAGTATTGGAATTGATCCAATTCATTTTGGAATCATAATGACCGTTAATCTCAATATCGGACTTGCTACCCCGCCTCTGGGTGTCTGTTTATTGGTGGCTTCACCCATCGCGGATGTTTCATTGGAAAAGATTGCATTATCGACAGTGCCGTTTTTGCTGGCATCTATTGGCGTATTATTTGTAATTTCTTATATGCCACAACTGGTTCTTTTTCTGCCGAATTTGCTCATGCGTTAGGAGATGTGATGGTGTCTGAAAAAAAACTGAAGCTCGGAATCATAGGATTTGGAAGAATTGCGGCGGCCCATGCCGATTCCATCCTGGAACTATACGAATCTGTGGAGCTGACAGCCGTTGCTACCCGTCAGGTTGAAAAGCAGAAGAATATCACTGAAAAATTCAGCCCCAAAAAATTTTATTTCGATTATCATGAGCTGTTGAGCGATCAAGAAATTGACGCCATCATCGTCTGCCTACCAAATTACTTGCACCATCAAGTTTGCATTGAAGCGGCCAGGGCCAAAAAACACATTTTGGTGGAGAAACCGATCGCGATGAATGTGATGGAAACTGATGAAATGATAAAAGCGGCCCAAGAAAATGAGATAACCCTGATGGTTGCCCAAAGCCGGCGCTTTTCTGATGCAATGATGAAGATCCGCGAGGAAATGATTTCAAAAATTGGACCCCCTTTCCGAATCGATATTCATTTTTTGGTAAACTTCCCACAACCCCCCACCGATTGGTGGAAAAAAGCCGAGAAAGCAGGTGGATTGGTTACGCTTTTACAGGGAAGCCATTCGGTAGATACGATTCTGTGGTTGCTCAACAAAATGCCTGCGACCATTTTTTCCGCATCGCGATCACGAAATCCCCTATGGGAAGGGGAGGACGAAGTAGATATCGTATTGGGATTTGATTCTGGGGAATTGGTCGCCATTCATCTTTCTTTAAACACTTCACCCTATTTGCATGAAACTATCATCGTTGGACCGGAGGGTACGATTAGGCTTTTCGAATATCCCACCGACAAGGCCTTCGGCTTTTTTTATCGTTTAGATTTTAACGGGAACACCGTCCTTGAAGGTGAACAGGATCCGAGCCTCTACACCATTCAGTTAAAGGAATTTTGCAAAGCCCTTTGGGAAAACCGAACGCCGATTGCCTCTGGACTGGAAGTAAGAAATACCATGATGATATTGGATGCAATCCGAAAGTCTGATAGTGAAGGTGAAGTTATTC
>JASFPE010000325.1:0-6725 GCA_050116155.1 Desulfobacterales bacterium | reverse complement strand
TAGATCTGATAGCAGATATCGTTTTGGACCTAAATTTTTCGATCTGTCTTGATGTCGGCCACCTTCTCCATCATGGCTATGATGTTGCAGACGCTTTCAATCGGTATTTTTCAAAAATATCTGTCATACATTTACACGGGGTGGAAAATAATCAAGATCATGCGTCTTTAGATCGGCTATCCGAAGAACGTTTCCATCCGATCATGGAAATATTGAAACGTTTTGCAGGAGTCGTGTCCCTGGAAGTTTTTTCTTTCGACGCTCTCAACGCATCTCTGCAATATTTGGAACAGTGCTGGAAAAATTTCAATTCGACCGAAAGCTGAATATATTGACAACGTCTTCAACTTACACCATAATTTTATCATGATGGTTATAGTTCCGTATTTTATATTTCTTTCCATCCTATTGATAAGCTAGCTCCTTTTTTATGCCAAACCTAAACATCTATCTCAGCAATCGGCTCGAAATTCTGGTTGAACAGTTGGCTCACATTATTCAAACGCCACTGTCCTCTCCGCTAATACCAGAGATCATTTTGATTCAAAGCAGGGGAATGGAACGCTGGATATCATTGGAACTGGCAAACCTTACCGGTATTTGTGCCAATTTCCACTTTCCGTTTCCCAATGCATTCCTGCAGGAAATCTTTAAGCGCTTCATTAGCGATCTGCCTGAGACGTCGCCATGGGATCCCGAAATATTGACATTCACCATCATGGATGTCTTGCCCGACTGTATCGATAAATCGGGTTTTGAAAACATAAAAACCTATCTTAACCCGGATCCCAATCATCTCAAATTGTTCCAGCTTTCAGAGAAAATTGCACTAACATTCGATCAATATATGGTTTTTCGACCGGAATTGTTGTTCAGCTGGGAAGCCCATAACAAAACCGATGATCCAGATTATAACTGGCAGGCAACGCTATGGCGTAGACTTTTAAAAATCAACGGCCCCAAACATCGCGCTCGTTTACATCGTGATTTGCACGAGATTCTGGCTGGTGAATCTATTGAAACCGCAAAACTGCCGGAACGAATTTCTGTATTTGGCATTTCTTATTTACCCCCCTTCCATCTGGAAACATTCGCGGCCATCTCGCGTTATACGCCGGTCAATTTTTTTCTTTTAAACCCCTGTCGGGAATATTGGACAGATATTGTTTCGCAGAAAACACAGCGACGAATTCGAAGACATTATCCGGAAGGCGAAGAGCTCTTTGAAGAACTTCATTTCGAAGAAGGTAATCGACTGCTGGCCTCAATGGGCAGGCTCGGCAAAGATTTTTTTCAGCTGTTGAATGATCTTGGGGGAGAATTCCACGAAATGTTTGATGAGCCGTCCTGCCATGATATGCTTTCGTGTATCCAGTCTGATATTTTAGCCTTGAGAAACAGGGGGAGGGCCGAACGGCCTCATCCGTCAGGGGCTTTATTTGAATCTCTTCAGACTGAACCTGAATCTCTTCAGGCTGAACCTGAATCTATTCAGGCTGAACCTTTAACATTGGCAGAGGATGATGCCTCTATTCAGATACACAACTGCCACAGTCCGATGCGCGAAATAGAGGTGTTGCATGATTGCTTACTGGCGATGTTTGAAGAAGATCCGACGTTGTTGCCGAAAGATATTATTGTCATGGCTCCTGATATCGAATCCTATGCACCGTATATTCATGCCGTCTTTGATGCACAAACGATTTCAGGCCACCGAATTCCATTCAGCATCGCCGATCAAAGCGCGCGTAAGGAGAGCCACCTGATCGACGGCTTTTTTTCCTTACTCACTTTAAAAGACAGCCGCCTGGGGGGAACACAGGTGCTGCGATTGCTTGAATATCCTTCAATTAAAAGAAAATTCGCTTTTACCGATTTAGATATTCCTGTGATCGAACGCTGGATGCAGCATACCCGGATTCGTTGGGGCAGGGATGTTCAGGACCGCCTGAAATTCGGTCTCCCCCGTTTTTCAGAAAACACCTGGCGGAGCGGCATCGAACGTCTGCTTCTGGGTTATGCCATGCCGGGGTATCAGCGTGAGATGTTCGAGGGCATCCTTCCTTATGATGATATTGAAGGAGAAGACGTCAATATCCTGGGGAAATTTGTAGAATTCTGCGAGCGAATCTTCAGGTGTGTAAACATCCTGGAAAAACCAAAAACACTCAGCAGTTGGAAAAATGCCTTACACTTCATTCTAGAACAATTTTTTACAGCGGAAGAAGATGATGAAAGAGAATTTCAAACGTTGCGTGCGCTTTTCGACGAATTGGCAGATCATCAAAAACGCTCCGGTTTTAATCAAAAGGCCGATCTGGAGATTATCCGCACATATTTGGCAAACCGTTTGGATTCAAAAAGCTTTCGTTCCGGGTTTATGTCTCGGGGCGTTACATTTTGTGCCATGTTACCTATGCGAAGTATCCCGTTTAAAATTATCTGCCTGGTGGGTATGAACACGGATACTTTTCCAAGAGATGATCAACCCCTGAGTTTTGACCTCATTGCCCGGAATCCAAGAATCGGTGATCGTTCACGACGAAATGATGATAAATATCTCTTTCTTGAGTCGATAATATCCGCTCGAAAAAAGCTATACATTTCCTATGTTGGTCAAAGCATACAGGACAATTCTCGGATACCACCATCAGTGCTGGTGAGCGAACTTCTGGATACCATCGAAGAAAGCTTTTATTCAGCGGGAAAAAATATCCATGAGCAGGTGATAATTGATCACAATTTGCAGGCGTTTTCGGAAGTTTATTTTCAGGGGGATTCGAAGCGTTTCAGTTATTCGATAGAAGATATGCTGGCCGGCACGCAAAGGCAATCCAAAATGGAATCGGCACCCGCTTTTATAACCAAAAAGCTGGATTTGACTGCAGATGAGGATCAAGATTGGAAGTCTATTGATGTCGACACTTTATGTTCGTTTTTTTCAAATCCCGCCAGGTTTCTCCTCGAAAAACGACTGGGAATATTTCTCGGTGCACAGGCTGTGACATCAGAGGATCGGGAAACTATCGAATTAACGGCGCTCGATAAGTTCGAGATCGCACAAAATCTTTTCAGAAGCCGGCAATCCGGTATGGATCTCGAGGAATTCCGACCAATTCAACGGGCCCTGGGACAACTTCCCCCGGCTCATATGGGTGATGCGATCTATAATGAAATGAGTCTGGATGCCGATAGCTTTTTCAATCGAATCAAAACCTATGTTCAGACGAAATTCACCGACCCACTGGACGTCGATGATGAAATCTCAGGTGTTCAACTTAGCGGTCGTCTCGTTGATGTCTATGATCATGGAAATATTCATCTGCGTTATGCAAATCGAAGGGCATCGGATCTTTTGAGATTGTGGATCCATCATCTTTTTTACTGTCGTCTGAAGCCTAAGAATTTGCCATCTGACAGCCTTCTCATCAATAAGAATGGTGCGGTAATAATAAGCTATGTTTCTAAAAGCAGAGAGATTCTGGAATCATTGCTGCAATTATTCCGGCAAGGGTTATCGCAGCCATTGCACTTTTTTCCGGAAACTTCGCTTGAATACATTCATCAAGTCCAAAAAAAACCGGATAACCCGCAACGGGCACTGAATTTTGCGAGCAAAAAATGGCTCGGCAGTGAATATCATCGCGGCGAATCTGCAGATGCCTATTATCAACTGTGTTTCAAAAACTCGAACCCTATGGACAGGCCCTTTGAAGATATTGCTAAACGTATCTATCAGCCGTTGTTGTCGCATAGCAAGGAGATCATAATATAACACCACGTGTTAGGTTTCAGGTTTTAGGTGTCAGGGTATCAAGCTTGGGGCATGCAGCGTGGAGCTTGGGGTTTAAGGCCCCAATAAAAAGCGTTAGTTTTGAGGCAATCGAATTCAAAATTCGATTTAACTAAACACGGGACATGGGATGCGAAGCACATAACTTCGAGCCTTGAATCTTTTATCCTTTGCCCCATGCTCCATGCCCCAAGCCCCATGCATTAACCTTGAACCCTGAACCTTGTATTTTGAACCTTTTACATAAATTACTCTGATAAACCAAAGGAGTAGATCCATGGCAATGATCGTTCAATTACATGAAGGCGTGGCCATTAAAAAATTTGAACTGGATAAACCGAAACTGCGTATTGGCCGCGATCCGGAAAACGATATTTATATTGATGACGGCGTTGTCAGTACGGAACACGCTGTTATCGAAGCAAAGGAAGATGTGCAGGATTCACCGGATTTCTATATTAAAGATTTGGGAAGCACAAATAGCACGTTTGTCAACGGCAAACAGATCACCACTCAAAAACTGGAACACAATGATATCATTCGGGTGGGCTGGAATAATTTTAAATTCATCGATGAGACCAAAAAGGACCCGGAAAAAACAGCAAAAATACATAAAAGCTGGATTCCGGGAGTTTACTATACAAAGGAGTAAACAAAGGTTCAGGGTTCAAAGCCTTGCAATTGCGGATTGCGGATTTTAGAATTCGGATTGAAAGGCATAATAATTTAGGAATTGCGAATTTAGGGATTTAGGAATTGGTTGTATTCTATCTATTTAATATTAATTTTCCAATTTTCTAATTCCTAAATTCCTCAATCCCTGAATACCCCAATTTCCTTAACCTTTGAACCTCTGAACCTTTGAACGGTGAACCTATGGATCTAATAAACGTATATTTTGATCCCAAGATTCAAGAAACCGGGATAGCCCAGGAAACTTTTAATACGGGTGATATTCTAAGACTTAAAGTCCTTAAGATATTGAGTGATGGCCGTGTTGCGGTGGATTTCGGAAAGTTTCGGGCAAATGCGGAAATAAAATTTCCGGTAAACGTCGGTGAACAATTGAGGGTCAAAGTTGTAGAAACCGGTCGACAATTTCGGTTACAGTTGGCTCATTCCGATTCGGAGGCGACCCAGCGGGTTTTCGGGAAATTCGAATTCCTTTCGAATGAAATATTTCAACGAAGTCGATCAGAAATTCAGCAAGTCTACCATCAACTAACTAATCTGCCGGAATCTCACAAACTGCCCACATCAATTCACCAGGCTCTTGACAACATTCAACGACATTTCACAGTTTTAAAGCTGGGTGAAAATACTACAAAATTAGCCGCTGATCTAAAAGCCTACCTTGAGCATTCTGGGTTTTTCTTTGAAAAGCGAATTGAAGATATTCTTAAACAATTGCTTGAGAGCAGTGTAAAATTATCCAGCAGCCGTGTCATCGATTCGGCTGAAATCAAAAGACTTTTCAGTAACGATTTAAAACCGAATTTGCTGCTGCTGAAAGGTATATTCGAAACCCGGGCGGCAACATTAACAGCGGCTGACGCTAAAAATCTGACAAAACTCAGAGCAGCAGTTGATGCCTTGCTGGCAGATATCGGCAATCAGCAAAGTTTGGCTGTCAAGAAGCAGTTTCATTCGGACCCCTTTCATGTTTTAGCGCTTTTGCTGCCGTTAGCACAAAAGGAGCAAACAGCCAAATTAAAAGTGTATTATCCCAAAAAACATAAAGCGGCCGCGAAAGATGGATTTAAAGTATCCATATTGCTGAATATGAGTCGTTTGGGAGAAGTCCGGACCGATCTTTTTCTTCTGAATAAGGATTTGACGATCACTTTTTTTGTGAAAAATGAAACCAACAAAAAGACATTAGAGAAGCATTATTCAGAGATAAAGATATCGTTGCAGCCTTGGTTTGACTATATCATTATCCGGTCGGTTATTTCTAAAAAAAAGATTAAAGAATTTCATCGGGAAGATTGGAATATTTCGGATGACAAGCGCGTCAATGTGAGAATTTGATGAAGAAAAAAGCCCAAAAAGCCGTGGCCTTAACTTACGATACCCAAAAAGATAAAGCCCCAAGGGTCGTCGCCAAAGGAAAAGGTTATCTTGCCGACAAAATCATTGAAATTGCCAGGCAGCATGATGTCCCGCTATACGAAGATCAGAATCTGGTGCAGGTATTAGAAGCGCTTGATATTGAAACCGAGATTCCTCCCGAATTATATCAAGCTGTCGCGGAAGTCCTGGCATTTATTTATCGTATCAATAATAAAGGTTTTTGACCGTTCAAATGAAAACCTTCGATATTATTAACAGCCCTTTATCCGGAGCCAACCTGATTGAAGCCAGCGCAGGCACCGGTAAAACTTATACCATCGAAGGCCTGTTTATCAGGCTTGTTCTGGAAAAACAATTGCCGGTTGATCAGATCTTGGTGGTTACGTTTACCAATGCCGCCACCGAAGAGCTACGGGACAGAATTCGTGATAAGCTGCTTAAGGTCAGGGCGGGTTTTTCCGCAGGATCCAGTGACGATCCTCTGGTCGATTCACTGGTGAAACAATACGATCAACCGAAAAGGTTGCTGCAATACGTTCATGAAGCCTTGATTAATTTTGATCAGGCTGCAATTCTTACCATCCATGGGTTTTGCCAGAGAATTCTATTTGAACATGCTTTTGAGACAGGAAGTCTCTTCGATACGGAATTGATAACCGATCAGACCGAAGTGCTTCAAGAAGTGGTCGATGATTTCTGGCGTAAGCACTTCTATAGTGCGCCATTGGAATTCGTCAATTATGCAAGTCGCATGATAAATGGACCGCAGGGCTTTTCCGAGTTGCTTACCAAGGTTAAAGCCGCCACTGTTAAAATCATCCCCCAAGTCGGAAAACCAGCATTAAAAAATTTACAACCC
>JASFPE010000324.1:0-6729 GCA_050116155.1 Desulfobacterales bacterium | reverse complement strand
GCGGCAAACCCATGGTTATCAAGCGTGGCCGATATGGTGAATTTCTTGCCTGCAGCGGGTATCCAGACTGTGAGCACACCCAGTCGTTGAATTCCAATGGACCGGGCAAACCCATCGGCGTAAAATGCCCGCATAATGGATGCTCCGGAGATGTGGTTGAACGCCAATCTAAACGCGGTAAAATATTTTATGGTTGCAGCAGGTTTCCAGATTGTAACTTTGCTACCTGGGATAAGCCCGTAGCCACAGAATGTCCGTCCTGTCATGCCAATTTTCTGGTAGAAAAAACCACTAAAAAAGAAGGCACCTTTTTAGCCTGCATCGAAAACGGATGTGGATACAAAGAAAGTGCCTAAAGTGCCTAAAATTCAAGAATCGCTTCGCTCTGTCTATTATTAAAAAGAGACAAAATTTTAAACCCCGCATTAATTGCCACCTAAAATCGTCCAGCAAAATACTTCTATTGCAGAGCCTTTATTGCCGGCAAACGGGGAAACGGGCTCAACGGGCCAACCCAAGTTTTATGCAGTGGGCAAGACATACATTATCTGCGCAGGCCGGATAAAGTCCCTGATCTATCCGGTGATAACATAAATTACACTTTTGCGCGACGTGTTTTATGGAATCGTAAACGATAGCCTTGTAAGGGCAGGCATCAACGCAGAGTTGACATCCCGTACATTTTTGCCCATCTAAAACCACAATGCCATCGTCTCTTTTGTCAATGGCCTCATCCGCACAGGCATCCACACAAGGCGGATCGTCACAATGCCGGCACACATTGACGTGAAAAACAAAATCCAATTTATCCTCGACCATGACAGAGCCGACTTCCTCGACAGAAATTAGTTTAGCACCTTCAGGGGTTGAGAATTCTTGCTTGCAGGCGACCTCGCAAGTTTTGCATCCCCAGCAGAGTTCGTGGTCGATTATTAGTTCATATTTTGTCATCAGGCATACACTTCTTCTTTTATAAAAATTCACAGGTTGCATTTATAGCATATGGAGTCGATCTGAAAGATGAACGTTCAACTCGCCATAGGCGAGAGAGCACTTGTCTGCCTCCGACGGATCGAACAGATTAAACATCCAACATTGAACGTCGAACGTCGAACATCGAACATCGAACATCGAATAATGATGTCGCTCCGCTCCGCAATTTTATTTCATTCGACGTTGGACGTTGAATGTTCGATGTTCGTTTTTTTAGTACTTATTTAGCTTCCGGATATATCTTACACAACAGCACCCTCACACTCGTGGCTCCCATGGCCGGGTCGCAGGTATCATAGGCGTTATCGGTGAGGATATTAATGTTCGATTCAGCCCACCCATGTTTCGCATCTTTTTGCTCCGGAAACCACCAGCCATGCTCGGCACTAATCACCCGTGGGTCTATGCCCTCGAAAATCTTTGCTCGCTGCCTCACTTTTCCCCGGGGAGATTCGAGCACCACCCAATCGCCGCTGCGGATATTTTCTTTTTGGGCCGTTTGCGGATGAATCTCCACCACCGGATCTCTGTGAAGTTCGCGCATCCACGGAAGCTGACGGTTTTCTGTATGAAAAAAGCCCGGCAATCTCCTGCCGGTAATCAGGATATAAGGATAGTCTCTAAACAGTTCCGGAGTGCGTACCGGACTTTCAGGGGGTTCCCGGAATTCGGGTAGCGGATCATAACCCCAATTTTCGAGCAGAATGGAATATAATTCGAATTTTTTTGTGGGCGTAGAAAACCCCCTTTGCCGGTATTTGCGATATTTGACCTCACCTCTAATGAAATCCATCTTTTTAAAATCCTGCCATGTGATTCCCATGGGCTCTAAAATATAGTCGAGGCCACCTTCAAACGTATCCCACCAGTGTTCCCCCTGGCCCACCCTTCGGGCCAGGTCGTTGAGCATATCATGATCCGATCGACATTCACCTACTTGAATGACTTTTCGCCGCGGTAATATATAGCCGTGTCGCTTCCAAAAATCGCCGATGTAATCCATTTCCAGCCAGGTAGCGGTCGGCAATACAATGTCGGCAAGTTCCGCCGTCGGGGTTAAAAAGAAGTCGGATACCGCCATAAACTCAACCTTTTCAAGCGCCCGATAGACTTCTTTGGCATTGGCACGCGTCATCACCGGATTGGAGCTGATAAAAAATAACATCTTTACCGGATATGGCTTTTGCTCGAGAATGGCATCCCACACGCATTTGGGATTAAGGATGGCAAAATTTCCGGCCAGGCGAAAACGCTCGCCCCCCAGTCGCTTGACCGCTTGCTCATGCGGCAGATTTCTGTGGGCGCCAAACTGCCCGACATTTCGAATCTTCGGGGTGTTAAACAGGACCTGGCCGCCCGGCACATCGATGTTGCCGGTGATGGCCATCAATGCCATGAGGATTCGATCATTGTCGGCACAGTTTATCTGTTGCTCGATGGCCACCCCCCATTGAATGCCGGCCGGCTTGCTGGTGGCAAATAGACGGGCAGCTGCCTGGATTTTTTCCTTTGGAACCCAGGTAATCTCTTCCACCTTTTGGGGTGGATATTGATTGACCCGCTGTACAAATGGCTCCCAGCCATAAACATGCTTGTCGACAAACTCCCGATCGTAGAGCCCTTCGTTGATGATCACATGCAGCATTCCCAAGGCCAGGGCCGTATCGGTCCCGGGTCGAAGCTGCAGCCAGATATCGGCGCGCGCAGCGATGCGTGTCAGTCTGGGATCAATTGCAATTAGCCTGGCGCCTTTGTTCAAGCTCACCGAAAACGACTCGCCCTTGTATTCGTCCGGATTGCTGATGACGATGTTGTTGCCCCACACCATGATGCATTCGGGATTGTTTTCATAATCGACGACGACATTGGTTCCGCAGGTTATGATGCTCGTGGCAATTCGCGGTCCGTAACAGAAATGTCCGGCGGTTAAAACGTTGGGAGTCCCCAGTAAGTTGGCAAAACGATAAATGGCCGCCTCATTTTCCCTGCCGGTTCCGTAACCCATGACGATCGATTCTGCACCGTTTTTTTCCTTGTAATGCAAGATCCGTTCGGCAAGTGTATCCAGGGCCTCATCCCAGGAAATGCGTTGCCATTTGCCGCTTCCTTTGGGACCCATCCGGCGCACTGGATGGGTTAAGCGATCGGGATGATAGGCCAGCTGGGTCGAGGCAATTCCCTTGCTGCAGAGGGTGCCGTGATTGATGGGACAATCCGGATCGCCGGCAATTTTAACTGCTTTTCCATCTTTGGTGTAAACCAGCACACCGCAACCGCCGTGACACATGCGACAATGGCTTTTCACGACAGCGTCATAGCCGTAAACCTCCATTTCGCGCTCAACATTGGAATACCTGAATTCAACCATAGTCTGGGACTCTGCCAATTTAAAGGGTTTTGACATTACGGTGAAAGCATCCGTATTAGAAGACACCCCCAATATCTCTTGTCTTTAAATGAAATTGAAACGATAGACAATAGAAAGATTAGCGACGCGATTTCAATTTCAAGATTTTGTTTTTACCGGTAAAGCTGGCAGCGGAAAGGTTGTTTGCATCATCTCCGGAGGAAACATCGCCAGATCAAAATTGGTTCAAATTCTTGAAGGCAGGGTGCCATAGTAGGCCTGTGATACCTTAAAAAATGTATGCCACAGTATCACCCAGTCAACTCACCGCAAATTTGAGGTGAGCCTGGAAATAGGCATCGACCTCAGGTGGAACCGAGGTGAACCGAATCAATTGGGTAGAACCTTTCTTCCCGGGGCCCTCAATTACCTTGCCATAGAAGTTCCTGGTCGACAGTTTTTCATCCACATCTCCCAATTTCATCCTAACGTTAGTCAGGACACTAATCGGCCCACACAATTTAATCTCGGCGCAATTCTTTGAAAGCCGAGCCACAGAACCCTCCAGTTCTTTCTCCCCAATGTCTGTGCCTGCAAGCGGCGTGTACCGTAGCGGAATTTGCCGCGTTAGGGTGACCAAGGCCGGGTCTTTAGCCTCCAGAGCAAGATTGTAATGCCCAGAGATGCCACCGATTTCGTAAATCTTCAGTGGCGTTTCGGATCCTTTAGGAAGTACATGCCTCTGAGCGTCAATACGCAAAATCTCCCCTACTTCTTGGTATACGGAATCGGAAATAAGTATCTGTCCTCCTACGCTATAGGACTCGATACGACTCGTCAGGTTTACACCGCTCCCTACTACAGCGTATTTACTTCTCTTGCTTGAACCAATATTGCCAACGATCACTTCGGTTTCGTTGAGACCTATTCCCATCTCCAAATCAGGTAAGCCTTGTGCACGGTTCCGTTCGTTTACCTTTGCCATTGCATTCTGCATTTCTATGGCGCATGCGATGGCCCGCTGAGCTCGGTCCGGCATTTCTTGTGGAGCTCCAAAAATAACCAACAGCGCGTCTCCTATGATTTCGTTAATAGTACCATTGTATTGGAGAACCACGTCCACCATGACTTCAAAGTATGAGTTGAGTAATTGAACCACTTGCTCGGGTTTGAGTTGCTCGGAGAGGGCCGTAAAGCCTCTCAAATCGGTCATCATAATGGTGACCTTCCGTTTTTCTCCTCCCAATTCCAGTGCCGACGGATCCTCGAGGAGAGTGTTCATCACCTCAGTCGAGAGGTAGCGTCCAAACATTTTCTTGATAAGTTCAGATGATCTCTCAAGATCTTCCGATGTACGGGAAAGTAATGTTGAAAGAGTTTTTTTATCTTTCAATGCCCTTTCCACTCTGAAGTTCATTGTTTTGATCTCTTTCTCAATTCTGCCGAGCAATTGCAGCAGCACCTTTTTTTCTTCATTCGGAATACTCAACTGCTCGATAGTATCTTTCAGCTTGTCAGGATAAGCCTTCATAAAAGGAGCCTATTAAGAATTTACTTTTCTTTAATCAGGACAGGCACGAGAGTGTGGTTGTGAAAATCGCACCGCCCTTGCGGCACAGGACCTATTTCACCGTAAGTAAAGAATCCAACCATTGGAACCTCCCACAGCTTGTGAACGGCGGAAATTTCATCCTCAACCATTGGACCCAGTGCCATATGACGTGCTTTGCAGGAAAATAAAACGATTGCATCTGACTTGGGGATTTGTTGATGGAACGCTGACACTTGTTCAATGGCGTGATCAATAACTTCAAGACCCGGTGGCATGCTAAAGCGCACTTTTGAGCCTTCAGGCATGGTTCCCCCATAAACCATTGATTTGTCCTCGTTGAGGGTTGCTGATACCCTCATCACAAATGTGCCATCATCGCGCAGTAAGAGCAGAGGATATTCAAGGGCAAGCCCAATATCATCACCAATGTTCAGATATTTGTTATACATGTCGAGCACAGGTTCATTATCGATCTCATATACAATATTCCCTTCCGCTTTTGTGATGGTCTTTGGCGTACCTATTCCCTTCCATCCACTGACTGCAATACCTTGCAAATCGATGGTACTTTGATCGAAGATCAGAGCCACAACACCATTTGAGATGGTTTTTGACGCACTAAAAACAAATGTTTCTTGCCTTCTTAGGTCGTCACCAGAGCGGCCGCCAAACAACGGCACTTGACGGTCCATTGTGTCGGTAATTCCATTAACAATCTGGTCGCCATTTGTAAAAAGTCCTGCGGTCACCACCATAAGCGCAGGATTGTCATACACAGTTTTGGCCCACTCCGCAGCGCTTTGCCCCACTTGATAAGAGGTTTTTCCTTCCCCATCAAAGATGTTTAACCGAAAAGCTTCAGGGCTAATGTCGAGCAGCATCGCCACAATCGACCCCTCATGGACTTCGTCATTTAAAATCTCGCCACTGGTGCTTGCACCGAATACTTCAATGTTGAATTTGGCGAAAGCTGCTCCGACTTCTTTTAGATTATGAACAACGGAACTAAAAACGATTGCCACGGTGGGTGCTAATCCATCATGTCGAACACTTCGAATATGCGCTTCAACCTGTTCAACCGAAGAAACATAAAATACCAATGGTTTCATATGATTCTACCTGCCATTTTGCTCCGGAGCACCTGAATTCACAGGCGTGATGCCTTAGACTTCCAACAATATCTCTTCCATATAAGGCAATAATATCAGAAAATAAATAGACCTGAGATGCGCAAGAGGAACTGCAGAACCTGGCTCGATTCATCGGATAGAATTTTTTGTCCGTTCAGGTGGAATAGGAAGTTCAGATCAATAATAGCCATATATATTATCAAATTATGTGCCGTCAAATATAATTTGATGTATTGAATGTTATCAATGAAACAAAATCATATCTTCTTTATTATCCTTGTTTTATTTTTATGAAAAAATTCAGGCGCTTACATGGAAAAAAGGTGGAAGTAAATGGATGTGATGTTTTCACATTTCGCGATGGTAAGATCGCGATAAAGAATTCTTATAGAAAAAACCGACCACCGCTTGATTAAAGTCTCAATATCTGAATTTCCCTTGACATTAAATAATGCGTCAGAATATTAAAATGGCAATGATATGCGCTCCTGAAATTCAATCTCACACCTCAATCTGAGTTGATAGTCGCGTTCACCATGTTTCTTTATTTCTGCTAAGTATCGATCATCCTAAATCTCTCTGCTGAAATAGATTCCTGTTTCCCTTAGACTTTAAACTAATATTCAGGTAACGATTCAATGGAGAAACCTCTCAAAATGTGCCTACCATGCTCCTGGCTGGAATGTGTCTACTCTGCCAGGAGTCAC
>JASFPE010000323.1:0-6770 GCA_050116155.1 Desulfobacterales bacterium | reverse complement strand
TATATGAATTAAAAGTACTTTAATTTCCAGGATGAAATAGGTTAAATCCCAAATCACAAGCACCAAATTACAAATAAATCCCAATGACCAAATTTCAAAATCTCAAATGTTTTGAACATTGAATATTTGGAATTTATTTGTTATTTGGGTATTGGAATTTGGTGCTTTATAAGTTGGAACTTGGACTTTTTTATATTCAAAAACGCAATTTTATTTACAACCGTCACGTTTTTATCAAACCCGCGTGTTGACGTTGTCGAAACGATTCATACATCACGATGGCCCCTGCCACCGAGGCGTTCAAAGAGCCTATCGGCCCGCACTGAGGGATGGATATTAACATATCACAATTTCGTCTGACCAACGGTCGAATTCCTTTTTGCTCACCGCCGATCACCAACGCTATCGGGCCCTTTAAATCCGTGGCATACATTGATTGGGGTGCATTTTGATCCAGTCCGATGATCCAGAAGCCATGGTCTTTTAGCATTTTCACCGTGCGGACCATATTGGTGACCCGTGCCAGTTGGATGTGTTCGAGAGCTCCGGCAGAAGCTTTAGAAACAGTGGCAGTCGGCGATACAGATCGGTCTTTGGGAATCACCACACCGTCAATTCCGATACAGGAAGCCGTACGGATAATGGCTCCCAGATTATGGGGATCCTGGATGTTGTCCAGTAAGAGTAACCTGGGCCCGGGTACAGAAACCCCCGGTAAGGCCAGCAGCGTTTGTATCTCAACCAACGGATAGCGGCTGACTTTAGCCGTGACACCCTGGTGCACGCCGCAGCCTACCATGGTATCGATTTGTGATGATCCCATTTTTTTAATGGGAATCTTTTGGGTTTCAGCCATATCAATGAGCTGCTTTAATCGCCCCGAAAGCTTCTTGCGCTCGATATGAATCTTAAAGAATCGTCTGCGAGCAGCAACCAAAGCCTCATAGACAGGATTTATTCCATAGAGTATTTCGTTTTCCACGATCTTCTGGGCATCCCTTTTGGATATTGAATATTGAAAATTGATGAATTCGTAAAGAGTCGAATTCATCAAGTATTTAGTGTTTCGTATTTTGTGTTTAATATAACGCATGAAACATATGATTCTATATCGGCATGTTAGAATACTAAACACTAAACACCAAATACTAAACACACTCGTAAAAAGTTTGCTTTTCCGACTTTTTACGAGATTATCAATCTTCAATTCCTACTGGGATGTGCGATGTTTCTCGAGAATTTCGATAAGATCTGCAATCGCATCGTCGAGCCGATCATTGATGATGACATAATGATACAGATCTTTTTGTTCCATTTCAATTTTTGCATTTGCCAAACGCAGGGCAATGGTTTGGGCACTATCGGTTCCTCTTGATTCCAAACGTTTTTTGAGCACCGCTAATGAAGGTGGTGTGATAAAAATGGTAATACTTTTCGGATAGTGGCGCAGCAACTTACGGGTTCCCTGAACATCAATTTCAAGCAGGACATCGTTTCCCGCCGCCAGGTTTTGGTTCAGAAACTCAGCCGAGGTACCGTAATAATTGCCATGAACCTTTGCCCATTCTGCCCAGCGGCCTTCGGCGATACCCTTTTCAAATTCAGCCTCGTTAATGAAATGATAATCAACACCAGCGCGTTCTGCGGCGCGAGGCTTGCGGGTGGTATACGACACGGAAAATATCAAATCTGAAAAATGATTGAGGGCGGCCTGTCTCAAAGTGGTTTTACCGGCCCCGGAGGGAGCCGATAGTATAAGAAGTTGCCCGGGTGGTTTCGAAACCTTGGCGTCCGGCTTACCATCAATCCGCGTGGTGCCTTGATTTTTCATGATTGCAATGTTGAATCCTTCAGCATCGCATAGCGCTGGGAGATGGTCTCTGCTTGAATCGCCGACAAAACGACATGATTGCTATCCATGATGATAATTGAGCGTGTTCGACGACCATGGGTGGCATCGATCAGGCGTTTTTCATTCCTGGCTTCATCCTTCAATCGTTTCATCGGTGCGGAATTCGGAGACACAATTGCCACGATACGCTCAGAGACTACCGAACTCCCAAATCCGATGTTAAGCAAGGTCTGATCCATTTTTCCTCCAATCAATTCAATTAGGGCAAAGCCCTAATTGAATTGGCTATTCCACATTTTGAATTTGCTCTCTGATTTTTTCAAGCTCTGATTTAACATCTACGATGCGATGAGAGATTTCGGCGTTGCCAATCTTGGAGCCCATCGTATTAAATTCGCGATGAAGTTCCTGCAGCATGAAATTCAGTTTTCTTCCGGCGGGCTCGTCGGACTCCATAATATGATGAAACTGCTTCAAGTGGCTTTCGGATCGAATGATTTCCTCAGAAATATCGCTTCGGTCAGCGAGAATAGCAGCCTCCTGGGCAATCCGTCCGGGATCTATCTCAACGATATCGCCGGTTAAAGCAGAAATGCGCTCTTTTAGTCGCTGTTGGTAGGCATCCAAAAGACCGCTGGCTCCGATACGAATCTCTTCGATTTGAGCATTAATATGCGCCAGCCTTTGAAAGAGATCTTTGGCAATAAAATCCCCTTCCCTTTTGCGCATGGCATCAATCTCTCCTAAAGCCTGATTTAAACAATCACGAATCGATGGCCAGACGGCCTCGGTATCCTTGGCCATGTCTGCGGGTTTGATGATTCCACCCGGACTTAGTAATAGATCCACAGAAATTTCGCTCTTAATGTTGAACTCATCCTTGAGTCGATTCAAGGCAGCATAAAAGGATTGGGCTTTGATTTGATCGACCTCAAAGACATTTGCGTCGATTGCCCCCATTTCAACTTGAATTTTAACCTCAACCCGACCCCTGATCACACGGGCGGACACGAATTCTTTGATCTTTTCTTCCAGAGATTGGTAGACAGACGGAATTCGCAAAACAAGGTCCAAATACCGGCTATTATAGGATCGGATTTCGGTGCTCACCGTTAGCTGTTCTGTAGCATATTCAGCGGTTGAATAGGCGGTCATGCTTTTAATCATATCCCATTGTCCTTTTTCATGTCTAAAACATACTTATGGCGGATGCGCTCCAGAACCCTCAGCATAGGGCCATCAGCATAATCTGGATATGTCCAGGGTAATTGTTGAAAGCGGCCCTGATGATATATCAAGGTCAGATCGGCATAAATGCCTTCCGAAAGATAAATCCGATGACTATAGTTCTTTCCGGAAGCCAACACAAAGCGTTCCTGCAAAAGGTAGCCGGGATCGATATTGACGCTACGTTTTCCATCTCGGCCATAGTGCTGCTCGATCTGGTTGGTGCGGACTTTAATCTGAGCCAATGTGCTTTGTTGAATTAATTTTTCAAAGGCAAAAAGCCTTCGAAATAGCGGGGCACCCATTTCCCGCTCGTAATATGACGTATAGTCAAAAGGCATCCATGAGCTGATGATATCCGCTGATCCGAATCGCGTTGACAGTTCTTTCGCTATTGGTTCAAGGAGTTGTTTGTTGTTCAAAAAAAACCCGATAACCAGTTTGGCCGGTTTCGGTTCCTGAGGCATGCTCATGATTGTTAGGCCGTTGTGGCTTTTTCAATTACAATATGATTGCAATAGACTGAAGGTTTCAGGTTCTGTATTCTGGTGTCAGGTGTCGGGTGTCAGGTGTCAGGTGTCAGGGAAAATAATCTAGGAATTAAGAAATATTAAGTTTAAAATTCAAGATCTGATTTAGTCCTTTCCGTTAATTCCTAAATCCCTCAATTCCTGAATTCCTCAATTTTCGTACTAGCCTTTCCTGACACCTGAAACCTGTTTTCATTCATCCAGCGGCTTGGCTTCATCGATTAACATAATCGGGATATCATCTCGAATCTCATACAGTAACTTACAGCTGTTGCAGATCAGGCCATCGCTGGTATCATTTAAATGTATATCCCCTTTGCATTTGGGGCACGCTAAAATATCTAACAGCTCTTGACTGATGGTCATCCGTCTCTCCTTCGTTAGAAGTTATCTTAAATATCCGACCTTCCGCGAAAAGAGCGGCAGCCTCGAATTTGGTCCAGAAATTTGAGATAGGTTTTAGTCATCCAACATTAAGATATGATTGCCGAAAATCGATCAAATCCGAATATAGCAAAGAAATATGGTACATGCAAAAGTAAAAATTGAATATTCAATCTTCAATATTAAATTCTCCTCTCATGCGGCGCTTATAGAAAGACAATACTTTTTTGCCGTGGTGCGAACGAGAAAATCGTTTGATAGAGGTTTGCAAGGCATTTTGCTTCAATTGATCAAGCTGGTCTGCATCTGTGATAAGCTCTGATAGGATGTGCGCCGCGCTTTCCGCACTGAATTCCATGAACCGGCCGTTGTAACCATCGTCAATAAGTTCCGTCAAGAAACCAATCCGAGGCGCAATCACCGGAGTACCCGCGGCCATGGCCTCTCTAACTGTACGACAGGATTTGTCTGTACCCGGTATGGGATATATCAGCACATCCATGGCGCGATACGCGGCCACCAGGCGGTCACCACGGCAATATCCAGAAAGAATAACCCGGTTAGCGATGCCCATTTCTCGGACGGGGTTTGCGACAACACTTTCGACCGCGCCTTCCCTACCGCGTCCAACCAACAGCATTTGCAACTGTGGGTATTTATCGGCCAGTGCTTTGACGGCAGCCAAAGCAATATCAATCCGCCGGCTTTCCCGGATTCGACTCACCACACCAACCACGAAGGATCCTTCCGCCAAACCAAATGATTTTCGATTAGCGGTTAACTCGCGATTCGGTGAAAATCGATGCAGATCAATTCCAGGTTCTGCAACCTGTATGGCGTCCGAAGCAAATCCAAGGTTTTTGACGGCACAATCTTTTGCTTTCTGATTGATGACCACCAAGCCATCAGTGCCGTAACGATGCAAAAATTTAGCTTTGAGGTTAGTGGCAGGGCCTTCGGGATCGTAACTGCTTCTAATGATTAACGGCAGCGGTGAGAGGCCTCTGGCCAGATAGGCTAGCAGATGGGCATTAACAAGGTGGCAATGAATAATATCAGGGCCAAAATCCCTTACTATGTTGCGCAGTTTTCGGAAATCTCGCCACGCCGATCGTATCTGAAAATGTTTTGGCAATTCAAGCACATCTACTGATTCCAGGCCTTTAAGATTCGCATGGAAGGCGACATCTTCGGCAGAGGGGATAGGAGACCGGCCGCATATGAAGCGAATGTCCGCGCCGAGCTTGCTTTGGGCGATGGCGAGATCAGCGGCAGGCTCGGATCTTTCTGTCCACTTCCAGTTACTGAGCAAATGCAACACTTTCATATCAGGATTGCAAACGTTGCTTTTTTTTTTCATTGCGTTGCCGGCGGCGATCAAGGTATCCTGGATACAGCAACGGGTAATGTGTTTTCCATCTTTTGTGCAACCACAACCACTGGTCTGAATATTTGCGGACCGCCTTTTCGACCATGCTCGTCATCATTTGGGTGTTTTGAGTCAAATCTGATCGTAAATCCCGGGTTCGTTGAATGGCTAGTGGCGGTTCCACAAAAATGGTCAGTTGTCCATCTTCTGCTCTCGCACAAAACATCGGTAAAACCGGACTTTTGCAACGAATGGCCAGCATCGCTACCGCGGGCGTTGTGCGGACGAGTTTGTCAAAAAACTTTACAATAATGCCTTCTGAGCTCTTGCTTTGATCGATCAGCAATGCCAGAATTTCTCCCCGGCGAAGGGTTTGCATCATTTCTGAAAATGCGCCCTTTTTTTCAATAATTCGAACTCCAAACCGACTGCGCGATTGAGTTACCCATCGGTCTAACGGTTTAAGGCGCATCTTCTTAGCAACCCCGGTAATCGGCAAGTTCAGCAAACAAGTCAGATATTGGAGGCCAACCTCCCAATTTCCCAAATGGGCGGAGAAAATGATCAAACCTTTATTTTTTTTTAAGGCACTGTATAAATGTTCTTCACCAACGAGTCTGATTCTGCCAAAATAGTCATCGCATGAATAGAAAGACATCTGGAAAATTTCTAGAATCGCGATTACTAAATTTTGGAAGATTCGTTTGGAAGACTGCTGAATGTAAAACGTCGACCATTCCGGATGGGTGAACTGCAAATTGCGATGAACAATTCGGCGATGCGGAGCATCCACGACATAAAGCAGTTTACCCAATAGCTTGCCAAACCTGACAATGTGCTTTGATGGTATGTTGACTATAAATGATTTAACCACGTAACAATCGTTTCGCAATGCAGAGCGTGATCTCCGGTGCCCTGCGACCGGGAGTTTTATTGCTGCTTACGACTAACAAACATATGGAAAACTGTCAACGTCCTATAAAGCAAAGGTCTCAAAGAATACGATATAACAACACCCATCCATAAGAGCCGGCAGCAATGGGTTTGGATTTGACACACAACGATCAATCGAATAATATTTTGATTTGCCTATCGGTTTTATTTTGAGCGCGGATAAAAAAAACATTATGTCAGTGAATGTTACAAAAAAATTCGCATTTTGGCTATATAACCGTATCTGGGCGCTGTTGATACCGTTTCTGCGTTTCAACCATCGCCTGGCTGACGGATTCAGCCAGCGAACCTTGAAGGATTTTCCTGAAAATGGCGCGGATCTTTGGATTCAGGCCGCCTCTGTGGGTGAAGCCTTTTTGGCCGAGGAGCTTATAAATGAACTGAAACCTGGCAGAGCACTGAGGATTCGTTTGACCTCAAACACCCGCCAGGGGCTAGAAATTCTGAAACGGGC
>JASFPE010000322.1:0-6789 GCA_050116155.1 Desulfobacterales bacterium | reverse complement strand
TGCTTTATTATTACGTTCAAATGAATACATTTCTCTTTTCATGCGCTTCATCCTTTATAAGGATTAACGCATGTGTTTCTAAGACACTGGAGTAGCAGGAAGTATGCCATAACTTCTATCTTTAGAATTAATTACAATTTTAATTAGTTAGCTTTATGTAAGAAACTCTAAAATTTTGTTAAGCGGATAAATTTAGAAAAATTGCGAAATATCTTTTCTAAAAATCTCTAAAGCATACCTTAATTAAAGGCGTCTTTGATGGAGATAAATCACAGATGAGCGTTCACAGGTTCAGAGTTCACCGTTCAAGGTTATCTAAACAATAAACCCTGAATCTCTTACCCCATGAAAGGTTATAATCAGAAAAGGTGAGGGAGGTGATTTTGAGCCGCAGTTTCATTTTGATAGTATGCAGTAAGATATTTCGAATTATTCTTCGAAATATCTTCTTAACTCTTTCTGCCAATCATGGGCACCGATTTGCAGGCTCTTATCCTTCATTTTTGGCTCCATATCACGCGGATAGTTTCTCAATGTTCACCGCGCACACCTTAAATTCCGGTATCTTTGCAACCGGGTCGCAGGCCGGATTAGTCAGCATGTTGGCCGGGTTCTCTCCAAAATGAATGGGAACAAACAATACACCCGGCCCTACAGAAGTGCTCAACCTGGCAGGGGCTTCGATGGTGCCCCGGCGAGAAGAAAGGCTGACCAGCTCTCCTTCGCCTATGTCTAGTCCTTCTGCGTCCTTTGGATTTATCTCCACGTAGCCTGTTTTTTGTTCAGTATCCAGGTGCTCGGAAACTCTGGTCATAGTGCCGGTATGAAAATGCGCAAACGTCCTTCCGGTGGTCAGATAAAAAGGATATTCTTCATCGGGCATCTCTGCCGGATCACGATATTCGATGGCGTGAAACTTGCCTTTGCCTCTGGCAAACTCATTTTTATGCAGATAGGGTGTCCCCGGATGATCGGAGGCAGGACACGGCCATTGTAGGCCATCAATTCCTAACCGCTCATAGGACATGCCGCCGTAACTCTTTGGTGTCAGTGCGGTCATCTCATTGAAAATCTCTTCAGGGCTTTGGTAATCCATCGTATAGCCCATAGCATTTGAAAGTTTAGAAATAATCTGCCAGTCCGGTAAGGTGTTTGCGATGGGCTCAATGGCTTTATGAATTCGCAGGCAGCGCCGTTCAGTATTGGTAAAGGTGCCATCTTTTTCGGCCACCGATGAAGCCGCCAATACGACATCCGCTACCTGGGCGGTTTCCGATAAAAAGAGTCCCTGAACCACCAGAAAATCGAGCCTGGCCAGCGCCTTATTTAAATGATTGCGATCGGCATCGCTGAGTTTGGGATTTTCTCCAATTACGTATAAAGCTTTTAGATCGCCCTCGATCATCATTTGAACCATTTCAGTTACGGTATAACCGACCCGCTCCGGAAGATCTGTTTTCCAGGCCTTTGAAAATTTTTTCCGAATTTTTTCATCATTAACCGGTTGGTATCCTGAATATACATTGGGCAGGCCGCCCATATCGCAGGCCCCTTGCACATTGTTCTGACCCCTTAAGGGGTTCACGCCGCAGCCCGGAACGCCGACATTACCACACAGCATAGCAAGATTGCAGCAGGACTTGACGTTATCCACACCGGTGGTGTGCTGGGTGATGCCCATGGCATACAGCAAACTGGCCGGCGGATTGGAAGCATAAAGTTGTGCCATGTGTTCCAAATCAGTTGGATCGACACCGGTGATTTTCCGAACCTTTGTTGGTGTATAGGATTTCACTGCAGCCTTCAATTCTTCAAATCCTTCGGTTCGTCTGTCAATGTAATCCTGAGCATGCCAGTCATTTTTGATGATAATATGCATCATTCCATTTAACAGGGCGACATCACTGCCAAGACGGTGGTTGACAGCAACGTCTGCAAATCGGGCCAGATGAATATTTCGCGGGTCAGCCACGATCAGCTTGGCGCCTTTTTCTTTGGCGCGTATGATTCGGCGCGCAACCAACGGGTGGCATGCTGTCGTATTGGACCCAATAACAAAGATACATCCCGAATCTTCGATTTCGGCAACAGAGTTGGTCATTGCACCGCTTCCGAATGCGGCGGCCAGACCGGCCACCGTCGAAGAATGTCAGAGGCGGGCGCAGTGGTCCACGTTGTTGGTGCCGATTACGGCCCGGGCGAATTTTTGGGCCAGGTAATTTTCCTCATTCGTAATTTTAGCCGAAACCAGCACACCAACGCTGTCCGCACCGTGCTTTTCTAATGTATCCTTAAGGCGGTCGCCGGTGACCCGAATAGCCTGCTCCCATGAGGCTTTGCGAAATTTTCCCCCTGTTTTTATGAGGGGAGATTTCAGGCGCATAAAACTGTTAATATGCTCATGAAGATTCCAGCCCTTGATGCACAATTTGCCTTCATTGACCGGATGAGTTTTCAACGGCATTGTGCCGACGAGGTTTCCGTCGATGACCTCGAACAAAACGCCGCAGCCGGTCCCGCAATAAGAACAAACTGAAGGCACAAATTTGGCTTCCATATCTTTGGTTCCTTCCTAAACCGAATAAATTAAAAAAATGGTCCCACGCAAAAACGCTAATACGCCAAGATTATTTTAACTATAAAATAATCCACTCTTTTTTGTGCTAACTTTTCGCGGCCAGGAGAGGTTTTGTTTCCAGTGTAACCTCCTCTCCCAGCATGTTGAACGGCGATTGCTCCAGGCTCGAGCCGGTTTGGTAATCGAATACATCCGAAACGATTTCGTTTACCTTGCGATAAAGCAGACGCAATGGGATGTTCATCGGGCAGGCCTCTTCACACAGACCGCAGTCAACGCAACGGCCGGCCATATGAACCGCTCTGATCAAATGAAATATAGGTACCTCCGGCGGAAGTTCTCCGGTTTTAATGAGATCCGAATGCTCCAGGCTGCACTCTTCACAAAAACACACCGGACAAATGTTCCGACAACCATAACATTTGATGCATTTCTGAAATTCATTGATCCAGCGCGTGAAGCGCTCTTGCTGGTCAAATACCTCAAAGTCTTCAAGCTCCATCGAGTTGTCAATTCCTACCTGTTTTTTATAAAATCCCGATTTATGTGAACTTAAATAGGAGCAATCCGCCTGATCCTTAAGATTCGATGGGCAACAATTGAGATCAAAGGTTTGGATATTTCTCGGGTCCAATTGATTCCAGATGGACAAAACAGTTAAAGCGCGATTGTTGCAATCACGGGCAAACATACCGATCTTTATATCCGGGTGCTCAGCCACAATTTTTACGGCTATCTTTTCCAGAGGATACCGGGCAGCGCTGCTAATCAATTCGTTTATCTCTTCCAAGTTGTCTTTGACGAAAACATGAGGCAGCGGATGTCCCTCCTTCATTTTGTATCCGAGAAAAATATCCACCTTGCCATCTTGAAGCCAGGATCTAACCTTGTCTTTCATGCTTATCTCCTCAGGCGCTTTTTACTTCTTGCTTTTCAGCGGTTATGGAGTACCGACCCACCGTTTGCAACTTTTCCCCAAAACCCGGAACTGGTCTTGGCCCCAGGGCTTCGATCTTCTCATTAAACCGGACCAACGGGTTCGGTCCCAGGGATTTTATCTTTTCCGTAAAATCAGTTACTACCTGGACGAATTTTTGAGCTTCGGCCGAAGAAATCCATTCCAGATGCAACCGATCTCCCAGCCCGATAAATTTTAAAAGTTCTTGCAAAAATCGCATGCGTTTAATCGTCATGTAATTCCCTGACAGATAGTGACAATCTCCAATGTGACAACCGCCCACCAGGACACCGTCCGCGCCACTTTGGAAAGCTCGCAGAATATGATGTGGCGATACGGTCCCAGAACACATCACGCGAATCACCCGAATGTTGGGGGGATAGCTCAGACGGCTGACTCCGGCTAAATCCGCCGCACCATAAGTACACCAGTTGCACAGGAAGGCAATGATCTTCGGTTCGAAATTTTCCGATTTCAATGTATTCTCCTTAAACTAATAAATTAACATCTCCCAAAGACGCTAAGGCGCAAAACTGAATTTTATTGATTTTTATTCTTTCCTTAGTGATCTTGGCGGCTTTGCGTGAGCTTATAGTCACTGCCATCTCTAAGGGATGGTTTCCAATTAGGCCGCCAACGCACTTTTTATCTGGGCATAAAGCTGATCGTTGTTAAATCCCATCAGAATCGGTGCCTCTGACGGGCAGGCCGCTGCACAGGCGCCGCAGCCCTTACACAAAGCTTGATTAACCTCGGCCACATTTCGCTCTTCATTGAAGGTAATTGCACCAAAGGGGCACACATTGATACATCCCCGGCAGCCGGAGCACAGCTCGGGCTTAATGCAGGATACAATGCCCCCAATTTTGATGGTATCCATGGCCAGGATGGTCAATGCCCTGGAGGCAGCCGCCTGGGCCTGGGCAACACTTTCGTCTATCGGCTTGGGATAGTGCGCCATTCCGCAGACAAAAACCCCATCTGTAGCAAAATCCACCGGCCTTAGTTTTTGGTGAGCCTCCAGCAGCCATCCATCAGCGTCCATGGGAACCTTAAATTTTTGCGCCAGTATTTGATCATGATAGGATTCGATGGCCGTTGCCAGACAAAGGATATCGGCACTTACAGAAACTTTACGCTTCAAAATGGGATCATTGAAAATCACCTCCACCCGGTTGCCATCCGGTTTAACCATTGGTTTTTGATCAATATCATAGTTAAAAAACAGTACGCCTTTGGCCCGCGCCTCTTGATAAATGTCTTCACGCTTGCCGTAGGTGCGGATATCTCTGTAAAGCACATAGACATTGATCTCCGGATTTTTGTCTTTAAATTCCAGGGCGCTTTTTACGGAATGGGTACAGCATACCTTGGAACAATACGGGCGTTCCGTTTCTCTGGAACCAACGCATTGGATAAACACAACATCTCTGACCTGATTTAGCCGTGGATCCTTTTCCTGAAAAAGCGCATCCAGATCCAGCTGGGTTACCACCGCTGGATGCTCTCCATAAAGGTATTCTGAGGGTTTGTGCTGTTTAGCTCCGGTTGCCAAAATGGCCACTCCATGCTCAATGGTTTTTTCAGTCGATTTTTCCACAAGCATGGTCTTGAAGTTGCCGATAAACCCCTCGACACCGGCAATGGCAGTGTCCAGATGAACGGTGATTCGATCATCGCTCTCGACTGACTGGATGAGTTCTTTTAAGTATGATCTTATATCATCACCGTTATAGGTCTGATGGAGTTGCCTGGCATTACCGCCAAGGCAGTCTGCTTTCTCCACCAGATGCACGGGGTATCTTTGATGGGCCAGTGAAAGCGCTGCCGTCATGCCGGCAATACCGCCTCCGACAACAAGCGCCGCATGGGTAACGGGTAAATCCGTTTGCTGCAGCGGTCTTAAAAGAGCAGCTTTGGCTACCGCCATGCTCACGAGATCTTTGGCTTTTTGGGTGGCAGCGTCAGGATTGTTGGCATGCACCCATGAATCATGATTGCGAATATTGGCCATTTCTACCAGGTATTTGTTCAACCCGGCATTAATCAGCGTTTCCTGGAATAGGGCTTCATGGGTCCTGGGTGTGCAGGCGGCAACCACAATACGATTCAACGCTTTGTCCCGGATCACCTCCGTTATTTTATTTTGAGTATCCTGGGAGCAGGTAAACAGATTCTCTTCCACATAAACAACATTTGGCAAGGTTTCAGCGTATTCAGCCACCCCGGGAACATCGACAATCCCTCCGATGTTGATTCCGCAATTGCAAACAAACACACCGATTCTCGGAGGATCTCGGGTAACGTCTTTTTCCGCCGGCGTTTCAATGGAGCGGGTTTGGCTGTTGCGTACCGCTGCCAGTTTTTCGGTGGCCGCGCATGCCGCAGCACTGGCTTCTATCACCGATTGGGGAATATCTTTGGGACCGGTGAACGCCCCGCAGGCATAGATTCCCGGCTTGGAGGTGGCCACCGGATGGAAACTGTCAGATCGAACAAAACGGTAAGGATCGAGTTCAATGCTCAGACGAGCTGAGAGTGCTTTCAGATTCGAATCTATTTCCAAACCCGTTGAAAGAACCACCATATCAAATTGCTCTTCCGCGGACATTCCGTCATCTTGAACATAGCGCACCACAAGATCACCGCCATGATTTATTGGAGTGATCGAGTGAATCCGGGAGCGAATAAACCGGATACCGCTTTGTTGGGCCTTTTCATAATAACGATCAAAATCTTTTCCCTGGGTTCGCATATCCATATAGAAAATTGCGCAATCCAGGGGTGCGCTGCTATGTTCTCTGGCCATCATAGACTGTTTGACCGCTATCATGCAGCAGACCGAAGAACAGTATCCGTTTTCGCAACGGTTGATATCTCTGGAACCTATACATTGTAACCAGGCAATCTTTTTCGGCGGATCATTCTTTGAAGCCTCAGCCGGTTTTACTAAATGGCCGGAATATGGTCCGGTAGCAGAAAGGATGCGTTCAAATTCCAGGGAGGTTACCACATTTTTTGATTCACCGTAGGCATAGGTATCATATCGACTTGGATCGTGAGGCTTAAAGCCGGGAGCCATGATAACAGAGCCAACCGTTATCGTGATCTGCTTTTCTTGATCATCAAAATTGATGGCACCCGTAGGGCAAACCTTCTGGCAGGCACCACATTTCCCCTTGGTCAAATAGATACAACTTTCCGGATCAATACTATATTTAAGTGGCACGGCCTGTGAGTAAGGGACATAGAT
>JASFPE010000321.1:0-6837 GCA_050116155.1 Desulfobacterales bacterium | reverse complement strand
CCATAATAGATAACATTCTTGGTCTTCTAAATCAAGTTCCAACATTTTTATTAAGAGGAGGAAAAGTAAAATTGAGTAAGGCAAAAAACGGTAATACGGTAAGAGTTCATTATACCGGTAAAACATCAAATGACACAGTGTTTGGTACATCAAAACCTGGTGAACCGTTAGAATTTGAAATTGGAAGCGGCGTTGTATTGTCCGCATTAGAAAACTGCGTGATTGGTATGGAAGAGGGTGAGAAAAGAACCATCACGGTTCCCCCCGAAGAAGCCTTCGGTCCCAGACGAAATGAACTCGTTTCGGTTGTCTTTAAAACTGAGTTTCCCGACCATATTACACCGACTCTTGGGCAACATTTGCAGGTTAATGAAAGCGGTGGACGTATCATCGATGTTATGGTCACGGGTATTACAGAGGATATGGTAGTTCTGGATGCAAATCATCCCATGGCCGGTCAGACGTTGAAATTTGAGATCGAAATGATCGAAATAATATAATTTCTTCTATCGCCAACCCTTGATTACTAATTGAAATTTATCAATTCATTGGCATCAGGAACGAAAGGCTTGCGAACCAGATATATAATGTTCTTTCTGTTTATACTCATTCCTATCTGTGCCGGTCTCAGATTGATAGTACTGAATAATCCATATATTTTCACTCCAAAAATTTAAATAAGGAGGTATCAAATGAAGGTGGATAAAGAGAAAATTAAAGTAGGTGTTTGGGGTGCTATAGGTGGGGCAATTTTAACAATAATTATCGGCTTCAGTTTGGGTGGGTGGGTTTTGAGTGGTACTGCCTATAGTATGGCTGAAGAAATGGCTGAAGATGCTGTTGTCGATCGTTTGGTACCGATTTGTGTCGCACAGTTTGACCGGGATCCGGAAAGGGACAAGAAGCTCCAAGAATTAAAAGAAAAAAGCTCCTGGGAGAGAGATAAATATGTCGAAGAGCAGGGTTGGGCAACAATGCCTTATGAGAAGGAGCCTGATAGCAAGGTTGCAAAAAAGTGTACCGAACAGATTATGCAGATTGGCCAGTAAACACCCTTTGCTACCAGCTTTTGAGGCCCAACATCACCTGTCCTTCATTCTTTTTATGTGTTCAAATAATAGATTCATTTTATATGCCTAAATGCGAATGTGGTTTCAAAAGTCTATAAAAAGGAGGAATAATATGTTAACTGTTACTGAAATTGCAAAGGAAAAACTTAGAGAAGACTTACAGAAGAAAACAACCGATCCAGAAAAGGTTATCAGGCTTGTTAATTCTCCTTCAGAGCCAAACCGGCTTTTGTTGGTTTTGGACAAAGTAAGAGAGAGAGATCAAGTCGTGGAAAGCAAAGAGGGTATAAAGGTATTGCTGATAGGTCCTTATTTAGTCTCTGAGTTAGAGGGAATGGTTGTCGATTACCAGGAAACACCCAAAGGTGCAGGTTTCACCATATCAATGCCTGCTTCTGGAACATAATGCTCCAAAGCTGAATAAGCGCAATCAGTGTATCATCTCCTCGTT
This sequence comes from Desulfobacterales bacterium, assembly GCA_050116155.1. Taxonomy (GTDB): domain Bacteria; phylum Desulfobacterota; class Desulfobacteria; order Desulfobacterales; family JAHEIW01. The sequence goes on along the minus strand of JASFPE010000321.1, from coordinate 5,316 downwards.
TATATCTTTAAAAAAATGAAGAACGGTGAAATCACGATGAAACGTGGCTGGTAAGAGGAATCGAACTGGCCCGTTTTAAGAGTTAATTATTTTGTGCAGCTTCAGCGCGTTCTTTACGGCATATCCAGCTTTATCATTATCAAAATAGCAAAAAATTTCTTTACCTTGATGTGCCCAAGAATAGAAATGGCCGGCCCAATCGATAAGTGCGCTGTCATCATATTTCCCTCTGTAAGGCTCTTCGGTGCCGTAGAGTCGAACATAAACAAAATTCGTTGTGATTTCTTTCGGTGATTGGTGACCGGCCAGATCATATATACAAAATGCTGTCCCATACCTGGATAAGGCCTCATAAGTCCTGGAGTTGTACCAGCTGGGGTCCCGGAATTCAAACGCGTACCTGTAATCGCCGGGTAATTGCTCCAGAAATTCATTCAACCTATGCGCATTAAAACGCCATCGCGACGGTAGTTGAAAAAGAATAGGCCCCAGTTTATAATCTATCACTTTTATTCGCTCCAAAAACAAAGATAATCGCCCAGTTGCATCTTTGAGCTTTTTCATATGGGTAATGTAACGGTGAGCTTTAATTGTAAAATTAAATCCTGGATGGCATGTATCCCTCCAGCTTAAGAAGGTATCTTTTTGGGGTAGCTGATAAAAAGATCTGTTGACCTCAACCGTTTGAAGATGCCGGGAATAATAGGCCAGCATTGCATCCGTTGAAAGCCCTTCGGGATAAAAAGGGCCGCGCCAATGCTCATAACGCCAGCCGGATGTACCGATATGGATTTTTTGTTCAATTTTCATTTTAAATCGTATATTTCAAATCATCGACGTACTTTTCAATTTCCTGAAATAAGATTTTTTTCTCTGAAACAGTTATTTCCAGGTATTCATCATAGATATTTAGGCTCTCGCGTATTTTTTTTGAAGAATTAGGATCTTTGGAGGTTGCTGGACTCTGAATTCTTTTGTTGTTGCCTGGAGCAATTTGCTGAAACGAACCGAGCTCTTGGTAAGCTAATTTTAGTTTTTTTAGCATGTTTGGCAGTCCATTAGAGATATAAATTGGCAACATCATTTTAATAGCAAGTTTGATACCCTCTTTGGGATATGGCAAGTCTGCTTGGTCTTTAATGTTGGATAGATCATTATCAATTAAAAATGTGTATTGTTGAGTCACGTTTTTTGACCAATTGACTAAAGCCTTTTGCTCTTTTTCGTTCATATCTTTAAATGCAGAAAGGCCTCTCCTCTTAAAATCTTTTAAGAGGCTTTCGAGTTTGCTGGAAGCATCATCTATTTCTTTTCGTAGGCAGTTTTTCATTGGTATATATATATTTTGTTTTGAATACAGAACGGTCCACCTCCCACCGGCAACATCATACAACTATTTTTGCTCCTGCCGCTTTCATCTTTGAGATAGCTGTTTCACCGCTCTCGGCGTTTACCGGCCGAGTTGCTTCCTTAAGCACCATCACCACGAAGTTGAATTTAAGCGCATCAAGCACAGATGCCAGCACGCAGACATCCAAAGCCAAGCCGCCAACCCAAAGGCGCTTTACATCGTTTCTTCTGAGCACTTCGGCAAATCCTGTCTGGTCAAAGACCGAGTTCTGGTCCTGATCAAATCGAACCCCTTTGGTGATCTTAACAACCTCGGCCGGGAGCTTCAGATCCGGGTGAAACTGGGCACCGTCACTATCCTGAACACAATGCGGTGGCCATTTGCCACCCTGATCCCTGAAACTAATGTGTTGTCTGGGATGCCAGTCTCGAGAAGCATATATCGGTATACCTTTGTCCAGGGCCATTTCAATCCATTCATTTAAAACGGCTATAATCTGATCCCCTTTATCGATAGGTAGCAAGCCTCCCGGACAAAAATCCCTCTGCACGTCTACTAAAACAAGCGCATCCGCCGTTTGAATTTTTTTAGATGGTTCTGTCATTTCTCATTTCCATAATTTGTTGTTTTATAAGAGTTTTGATTTTAAAATATTTTTTTATTCTAAATTTTGGAACACTCATAATGAAATGTAAATACAGTAATTTATGTATATTCTAGATTGAAAGCCTGTATTCCAAGACCACTTCAAATATCGTCTCCCTGCTTTTTTAAAAAAGTCTATGTTGACTATGCTACTAATGTGCATTCAGGATCGATGAAGCTCTAAAATACGGCATCCGGACATGGAATATACTGAAAATAATGTATTCACTAAACTAATGTTTTTTTATAATCTACATTGTTAAAAATAAAATGGATGAAATTTAAGTAGACTATCTGAAATGGTTGAAACAGAGGCAAACTCGAGCAAGGTAGTATGATTTTTGAATTATTTCTAAAGGAGTTAATATAAATGAAGTCAAAAACTAAAAAAATTAAGAAAAGAAACGCAAGCTTAATTAGAACTGAAGAGTTATCGCTTCAGCTCGAAAATCTTCTTGAGCGATTGAGAAAAAAGGGAATAGCCGCTTTGATTAACTTAAGAGATGATGAACGGCAGCAGGTTATGATGTGGTCCCAAAATGTTATAAGTCAATATACGGCATTACTAAAAAAAGCCTCGACGAGCATCAGGGATGTCAAGGAGTTGCCTTTTTCAAAAAAGGATATCAAAATGGCTATAAAAATATTGATGCCGATTTATAGATATAAATCCTCAGACGCAGAGATTGAGACATTGAGGGATTATTATGTCGAGTTGGGCTCTTTTCAAGATATTTCTAAAAAAGATAAAGAAAGATTGAGTCTCGAAAAGGAGTCTCGAAATTTATTATCTAACTTAAGTAATCAAGATCATTTCCAAACCATTGACAAGTATAAAGAGCAGGCTGCTAGGGAACATGACAGCCTTTTGCAGGAATTTATTTTCTATAATACCTTGATTCTGAATATTAATAGTTATTTTGAACAGTAGCGAAAAATTCAATTATTTCGCTATTACGTGTTCATCTCTCAGGTCCTAAAGGGCGGTAGTAGTCATGACGGTTGATAATACTAAAAGAATCCGGTTTGAAAAACCGGATCTAAATGAATTAACAAAGCGATATGTAGTAGTCGATATGCATTTTCACTCCCGCTATTCCGATGGCTTAAATAAAGTCGATGCCATTGCAAAACGAGCGCGTAAGTTAGGTATTGGCGTTGCCATAACCGATCACAATGAAATCAGGAAGGCTATTGAAATCGACAGCTACAAAGATGTTCTCAGCATACCCGGCATTGAAATAACCTCAACAGAAGGAGCCCATATTCTGGTCTATTTTTTTGAAATAGAAAGCCTTGAGGCTTTCTACCATGATTATGTCAAACCACACATGGGGAAAGAAATTATGAGTTCAACTGATCTTGAGATAGAAGAGATTATCAAACATGCTCGTCATTTTAAGACGGTCATCATGTTTCCCCACCCTTATTGCGGAACATACACAGGTATATCCAATTCATATATTTCAGAAAAAAGGCTTAAATCCATTTTTTCAATGATTGATGGGCTTGAAGTCATAAACGCTGAGAATCTAAATATATGGAATTTGCGTAGTGCCTTGCTGGGATTTAATCTGGATAAAGGGATTACCGGTGGAAGTGATGGACATCGGCTTTCCCAGATGGGGAAAGTGGTCAGTTACGCTTCCTGCGAACCTAATCGGGAGGCATTTCTTAACGCTATCATAAATAAAATGAATAAGGTCATCGGGAAAGAAACTGACATTATCCGAAAGGCTGCAGTCGGCAGTGTTAAATTGAGGAGAAATATAAAAAATTATCCGGATTTGGTCGAAAAGAATCTGAAATATAGCCGAACCGTTATTAATAGAAAATCAAAGATTTTAAAGGATAATCTGAAACGAAGTTTGAATGGAAAAATCAAGGGAAAACGAAAAAAATTAATGTGATATGTGAAGCCGCCTCCTTACGGCAGTTTCAGGCCGCCGTTGGGTCTGAGAAGGAAATTAACGATTTATTTCTGGCTGTAAAGGCAAAAGCGGGTTTAGTATACATCAAACCGGACATCGAGGTTTCAGCTACAAATGGGTCTGTTTACGTGCAGGCCGATGTCAAGATACTCGACATTTAATAATCAGCAACGTAAAGGGAGGGATAAGATTGGGGATGTTTTCCATACTTTTTGGCACTGAGACAGAAAAAACTATTTTAAAAGCTTCCGAAAAGGGAGACTTGGCCACAGTTCATTCGTTAATAAATAGCAATACAGATTTAGATATTGTAAACACGATAATATCTTTTTTTGGCTTTTCTCCGCTGCATCTTGCTGCCGAAAATGGTCATTTACAAGTGGTTGAACTTCTGATTTCAAAAAACGCGAACGTTAACGAGAAAGAAAAAGAAACAGGTTTTACACCTTTGCATCTTGCGGCTAAAGAGGGTCATCTGAAGATTGCTGAAGTGCTGATAGCCAAGGGAGCCGAAGTCACTGCCAAAAGCAATGATGACAAGACTCCACTTGATCTAGCAAACCAAAATTATCACAAAGATATGATAAAGTTGCTTCAGAGTCAGAGTAGAACAATACGATAGAAATAAATGGTGTTAATAATGAAGTAATCCTCTTTTACCAAGCCGATACGGGATGCGAAGACTTTTCAACATAGCAGATGTGGAGACCCTCATGCATATGGGATCAGTTAATAGTTGGAATAATTATAAAAGAATTTCTGATTGCCTTAATCATTGCGACGGTCTTAAGTGTGACCTCTGCGCTGGCAACACGAAGCAGGGGCAGCCGAAGCGGTTTTACATGGTTTTTTCTAATTATTCTCATGGCCACATGGGCCGGTGGTATCTGGCTTAAGCCATTTGGACCGGCATTTGAAGAGATTCGCTGGATGCCGTTTCTTGCTCTCGGGTTATATTTTGCGATTTTTATTACACTGTTTGGAACACGTAAGCCACCCCATGGGCGCCATGAAACACTGGACAAGCAGGAGGAAATCGCACAGGAAAGGAAGCTGGAAAAAGTTACCTACGTCACCTTGAGTGCATTTTTTTGGGTAGTGCTGCTCACCCTGTTGGTTGTGATTTTCATTCGGTATGTCATGCGAAAGTAAAATAAATTAAGATCCAAAGAAACTTTATCAGCTTTAGCTTTCCAAATCCCGACCGATGAGATTGCCGATCTTTTGGAATGCATCAGTCCAAAGACATGTGAATCGGTGAGTACCCTTCTCCTCATTAATCATGCTTCCTATATTCGTTGCTAACAAAAACATGAAGTTATAATTGGCACGACTATAACGACTGAAATCTTGACGGTAGGTTGAAGATATCGATACGAGATTTTCCGA
>JASFPE010000320.1:0-6861 GCA_050116155.1 Desulfobacterales bacterium | reverse complement strand
GGCGGTGGAATAGCGGAGTCCCAGATACAGCAGCGGGCTGAAGCCCACCACACCGGCCAGGCCCATGGCCAAAATCCACCATTTGTCTTTTCCATAGTGACGCTCCTGGGGAGGTCTGTTCCTGAGCAAGATGCCGAAAAAGGCCGTCGCCACGGAGAAACGCAGGGCCGTAAGCGTCAGGGGCCCGATATCGGCACGCAACCAACGGCCCAGAACCGCATTGGTGGCCCAGGCCATGGTTGCCAGGTTGACAAAGATCACCCCCCACGCCCGCTTCTGCCAGAATGCGGAATCACTCAAGATCCCGTCTCCTGTCAAACTCATCTTTAAAATTAGATCGAGGCTTCATTTTGAGAGAAATGGTATTTTATATACCCTTGGTTTGTTCCTGGTTTATCGTTAAAATTTCAAATTCCAATAGAATGAGCAAATTCAATATCAAAAAATTCTTTTTGAGGTCAAGGACTTGATGGAAAGGATCCTTATCGAAAGAATAATCTGTCGGTTTAAAAGCGCCCTAACTCATTCGCCGCCTCGATGAATGCCACAATGTTTTCGAACGGGGTATAATCGATATCGTAGGCCGGAGCCAACAGCAAACCTTCGGGTCCCAGCGTCTCGACACATCGCCGTACTTCGGCCCGGACCTGGTCCGGTGTGCCCCAGTCCCACAGGCGGGCTGTGCCCACCGTGCCCCACATGGCCAGCCGATCACCGAATTCCCGTTTTATGGTCGCGGCATCCATGCAATCCGGCTGAACCGGATTGATGACGTTCACGCCGATTTCTACCAGGTCGGGTATGAGGCGTGTGAAGTTGCCGTCGCAATGATAAAAGACCAATAATTCCGGCGATTCCTCCCGGGCCACATGAATCACTCTGGCTATACGATCTTTGAAATATTCGCGCCAGGTGGCCGGGCTGATCAGCAACCGGGATGGCATGGCGATGTCGTCATCCAGAAGCAGGATGTCTACACCGGCTCGGGCTAAAATGAGTGCGTTTTCAATCAGCATAGAGGTCAGCTGATCGAGGAGGTAATCGGCCAGCTCTTTCCGGCGCTTCAGGTCAATTAAAAAATTTTCGAAGCCCCGCAGACGCCAGGCGGTCTCAAACAGTTGGCCGCCTAAATGAGGCGGCGAGCCGGCTACGGCGAATCCCTGGCCATGCCAGCGTTGCACGTGCTTGGAAAGTTTTGAGTGACGGTCCGGATTTGAAAAATCGGGAAAGACAAATTTGACCATTTGTTTAAGAGAGCGGATGTGACTGAGCGGACGAGCAGACCCCTTTTCTGGGTGGTACTGCCATTCGTGATAAGAACGCAGCTGCGCCAGATTACCCAAATGGATTTCTTCAGGAAGCCTTTCCATATAGTCCAGAAAATCATCCTGGTTTGCCGGCGGATCGAATTCTACATAGCGAATGTCAAGGTCGAAGTAATCTTCGGGCCGGATCGGTGCAATGGCCTCCAGCGACTGATCAAAGAACCCCAGGGTTTTTGGGATACGATTCGGTTTGCGGCAGAGCAGCGCCTGCCTCACACGTTCGCGGGCATTCACGAAAACCTCCTGTCGGGTAAGGATTAAACCGGTCGATCCATGTTTTTATCTTTTATTTTGTGAGGATTCGATTGAAAACTGCAGGCGCACCGAACCGATTTCAATGATATCAAGATCGTTGAGGATGATGGATTTTTTAACCGTCTTATCGTTGACTTTGGGTTTGGGCATTCCACCGAGATAATCCAGATAGAATCCATCGGGCTTTTTGCGAATCGTAACTGCCGTTGGATCCATCAGCAGGCCTTTGACGATGATATCGGAGGTGGGGTGTTTTCCGATGGTTGTAATTTCTCGGGTGAGATTAAATTGACCGGTCCCGCCGGACAAATAGATGAGAACGCCGACAGGTTCTTCTTTTTGGGCTTCAGGGGGCGGTTCGGGAACGTCCGGTACAATGTCTTTGACCGTGCCTCGACGTTGGCTCTGATCCCAGAATCTTACGACATTAATGCTCTTGGTGGGATTGCTTTTTATCATCATCCGGCGGTGAGCGGTCGTATTCATAACCGCTGTTTCATCAAATTGGTCTGTCCCGCCTTCGTGCACACGTTCGTTTTTCTGATAATGAAAAACGAGAGAATGTCCTCCGATGGTGATAACGTCCCCATGTTTTAACCATTGTGAGGTAATGAGTTGCTCGTTGACAAAAGAACCATTTTTGCTCTGCAGATCGATCAGCACAAACCGATCTTCCAGCCAGTCTATCTTAGCGTGATGCCCTGAAACAGCAGGATCTTCGATGACAATGTCATTGGTTTCCCGCCGACCGATCGTTAACGAAGCACCCTTTTTAAGTGGATATTTGCCGAGGGATTTGGTTCTTAATTTCAGCGTTAAAGTTGGCATCTGTTTATGCTATGAAAATTGTTTTTTTCGGCAGTCAAAGCTGAAAAGCCGGATTTAAGGCCCACAGGCCCGTAACAAAAACACTGTGACAGTTGATTTAATCTATTTATCTTATAAAAATAATCGATTTTCGTCAAGATTTCAAAATATCTTATACTATTCTATAATATTGTAATTATTATAAATATACCCTTGTTCCAAAAACAAGCATTCTAAGATCTCCGGAAGATGCTTAAAGGACCTAACCTGTAAATTCCTGATGCTAAAGCCCTTCGCCACAAATGCCGATATCTTTTATGTATCACGAAAGCACGAAAGGACGAAAACACGAAAAAGAAAAATTTAAATTTCGTGCTTTCAAAATTTCGTGTTTTCGCGATGAAAATATGTGTTGTCATAATCCTTGAAGATGAAATCAAAACTCAAAGAGTTACTGGAAATTTGCAGCTGCAACTATCGGGTGTGTCCGCATCCCGTGGTGTGGGAGCGGCTCTGGAAGATGATACTTGCTCGCAAGCGCAAAGGAGAGCTCTGGAGTCCACCCCGACCGTTGATCCTGGCGGCATGGTGGGAGACTTCTATCAGGGAAAAACGCGATCGCCTGCGGCAGCATATTCGCTGGGCTTACGAACACGAAATTTTTGAAAAAGTAGACAGCTTTATTCGAAATTTGTCTGAAGAACAGTGGTTTCACTCACCAAAAAATTAGACTATTTTTTAAATCATTCGTAAAAGCCATCTCAGCCCCGCAAATGGTTTTGCCCCCTTTTTTTTTCAAAACTTCTTAAATATTTAAGTTTTTAGGGATTTTAGCCGATATAGTATATAGGTGGAAACCCACCGTGATTTGAATAAAATAAGAGATGAAGCATATGGGGTTCGAACCATGGGCATAATCTCTATAATTTAGGGTGTAACGATCATGGCACTGTTAGAAAAATACAGTATTTTACTACGGTGGTGGCTATTTTTTACAGTTGCAAGTCTAGGCACTGTGGCGCTTTTTTTGTCCGGTGTCATACAACAAGTCAACCAGGTGGATGTTACCAAAATTAGTTTTCTCATTTATGCGGTTTTTGCCATTTTTACAGTGCGCACTGGCATAGACACCTACCATCTGAGCCGGGAAGATCAAGTCACGAATCTTCATATCACAAAATATTACAAAAAAAGTGATACCGGTTGGTTCGTAAGCGACATGCTGCTGACCCTTGGAATGATCGGGACGGTGGCTGGTTTTATCTACATGTTGAGCACAAGCTTCTCTGAGATGGACCCTCAGAATGTCATCAGTATGCAGGGTGTGTTGGCCAAAATGGGTGCCGGTATGAGCACGGCCCTGTACACGACGGCTGCCGGTCTTGTTTGCAGCCTGTTGCTGAAACTGCAGGTATTCAATTTTACACACCACCTGGATTATCTCGCAGCAGCCCTGGAGAAGAATGAGACCACGTAGAATATATTATAACAACACCAGCTTTTTGGATCTGTTATTCAATACTCTGGTTGGTTTTGTTTTTTTGTTTATTGTCGCATTTTTGCTGATCAACCCGAGTATCAAAAAAGCAGATATCAAAACCAAAGCCGAGTTTGTCATCACCGTCACCTGGGACGATAACAGTAAAGACGATGTAGACACCTGGTTGGAGGACCCGACCGGTAATGTGTTGTTCTTCAAACAGAAAGAAGCCGGTCTGGCCCATTTGGACCGAGACGATCTCGGGGTGATCAACGACACGATCACACTGGATGACGGACGCAAGATCGATTATAACCATAACCAGGAGCTGACTACCATCAGAGGATTTATCACCGGAGAATGGGTGCTTAATGTTCACATGTATAATAAACGAGACATAAAGCCCACCCAGGTTGAAGTGCGCATCGACAAACTCAACCCGAGTGTTCAAACAGTATTTTACAAGAAGATCGTGATGAATGAAAAATGGGAAGAGGTTACCGTAACCCGGTTTGTCATGACCGATCAGGGTGATATCATCAGTTGGGATGAGCTTCCAAAGAAATTGTTAAAGCTGGCTGCTCGGTAAAACGGCGGGGGTGCTTCAGGATGAATCGGATTCTCAATTTGGATCGAGAGAAGGAGTATTAAATGGATGTGTGGTCCGGACACATAGGTTTGGCTATTGCTTTTGTAATTATTTCTGCAATTGTTTTATGGTTTTCTATACGAACACCGGGTCAGATAATTATCAAAGCAATCCTGATTCCCGTCACCATATGGTATGGACTGGTATTATATTATTCAGTTCCGAATCTGATGGGCTGGCCGGTATCACAGCCCATTCCGGAAAACAGTCAGGTTTTAGCTATCCGCATCAAGGAACCCAATCCGAATCTCAATGATGCGGGTGCCATTTATTTCTGGGTTAATATCGAGCCGGTTTCAAAGAGTCCTGAAAAAACACTGGCGGCCATGTTCGATCCAAAAAGCGTTTTCAGCTATGATAGCAAAACCCAGCCGCGAGCATATCAACTGCCCTACAGTCGAGAAATGCACAAAGCCATTGTAGAGGCCCAGAGAAAAGCGCAGGGAATGCGAGGTGCTCAGATCAGAACCAAAAAAGGCCGGCTCGCACGAGGCACTCCCGGTAACGATAACAGCAAGGCAAAGCTGGAGTTAGAGATCGTTAATCCCGTCAACTTTTTTTCAAAACAATGATGGATTCCCATCCTGACAGGTGACACTTACCGATGGTAACCACGTATTAGTAAGAAATACTTACCTCGTGTACCTTATGCTTAAATGGCTGACCGCCTTGCCGAGCGCCTTTTTTAGTCCCTTGTTTTTGCCTTCCCGGGAGAGGTACTGTTCTATCACATCCTTTTGCAGATCGGCGTTGGCCGACCTTCCATCTTTAACAAGGGTCACCCGGTAGGTATCTTTTTTCTTGCCCGGTTCCACACCTGCCACCCGGACGCGTTTATCCAGCTTCTGGACTTCTTTTCGCAAAGCCTCTTCAATCTGCTCAACATCCATTTTAGGCATTTTTAAAATCCTGTCTTTTTTTATTGAGTTTATTTTAATTCCGCATTCCACATTCCGTATTACGAATTCAAAAGGCTCGCAAGCCGAGTTTCCTCGTCCGCAAACAAATTTGGATTCAACAACAGGGCTTCTCCAATATAAAATCGCGAGTTCAATTGGATACGATCGGAAAACGCCTCGACAAATAACCGGTTGACTGCTGCAAGACTGTGGTTGAGGTCATCCAGATCAATGATGGCGTCATCCGGGATAGGGTTTAAATCGCGGAAATTTTTCTGGCAAAATCCGATAAACCGGTTGCCTCTGTAATCGGTGCGCATCGGCAAACCATGGGTTCGGCAAATAACAAGGCGCGAAGCATACATGAGGCATGCGCCTTCTTCAAGAAGCGGGCAGGGACTAGAGCCGGTTGCTTGTCTGGCCTTATCCCGTATGTGATCCACCATTTTCCGGGGAAGTTTTTGCAGGGCGCCGGACAGAGAAATGGCCTCAATGGGAAATATTGAAAGATGAATACGGCAGCAGTTGCCCGCGCATCCCTTTTGACAGGTAATCTGGTCTGCGCACCCCTCCTGTATCCGGCGCCAGGCACGGTCAATCCGTTCAATGAGGCTGTGGTAATTCTGGAGTGCTTTCAAGGGCCCATTGTTCCGATCTGGTTTTTAGGGATTTGAAATTAAAGAATGATAAATCTCCAATCTTAAGGATTGGGTGGTGACCAAAATGGACGGGTTTTCCCCATCTCGGCTAATATGGCCCAAAATTCACTTACATATTCCTGTCGGTGTGACAGATAGTCCGGGTCCAGACGCCTGCGGAATAGCTCACAGGAAAACAACGTGACAAGGTCATCCACAGCGATGATGCCTTCCTCGTTTGCCGGATTAAACTGGGTCCAGTTATGGATATGTTCTTCCGACCGGAAGAGATTCATGGTACTTCATGAATAAGCCCATTGTTCTCTCCATTTTGAATAAGGAACTGCAACATGCCCTACGGATTCTTTGGGTTCGATTTTCTCAATCATCCCATCCCTCATGTCGATGTGAATTGGCAATCCACAATCTAAGCACGGGAAATCGATCTGAACCATTTTGCCTGGGAAAAGCCAGCAGACCGCCAGCGACTCGAAGCCTCATTGGCCGAACCATTTCTGCTGGCCATCGATCGTGATACGGTATTGTGTCGGTAAATTGTTGAACGGGGCAAAAGATGTAATAAAGTCTGTATCAGGATACAACCATGCTGCCATCCCTTGGGAAAATAAGTCATGCAAAGCTTTGCGCCCCTCCTCCATAGACACCCCAAGCTCAGCTGCGATTTCTGTGTAATGTGGCGCCTGGCCAGTCTCAACCATTTTCTTTAAAATGATATTATGGGTACAGTCTAGCAGGCTTTTGTTGTCCATATGATTGCCCCCCCTTTTTATTTAATCCAAAGAAAAAT
>JASFPE010000319.1:0-6912 GCA_050116155.1 Desulfobacterales bacterium | reverse complement strand
AGGGTCAATAAAGACCAAAAGAGTATCACCATCAGCGGGAATGTGTTTGACCGAAATGGCATCGTTCAAATTCTTATCGATCAGCAGGAAATCGACCTGGATGCCAGCGGCAACTTCAATAGGGAAATTTACTTGGGCTATGGTGTGAATCGAATTGTCATCAGCGCCATAGATCGTTTTCAGAACCAGGCGATAAAGGAATTTACCATTATTCGGGAAACATCCGCCTCTGCGCCGATTAAACCGCAAGTTGGCTCGGAGGTTCGTCTGAAGGGATGGTATGAAAAACAATTTGCGATTGTTATCGGTATCGACAAATATCATAACGAGCAGCTCGAAACCCTGCAGAATGCCGTCAATGATGCCCGCGCGATCAGCAACATGCTAAAAAAATTCGGCTTTGAGGTGTTGGAGCTTTACAACCAGCAGGCCACCAAAAGAAATATTATAGACGCCATTTCACAAATTTCAAGACAAACAAAAAATAATGACAGCCACATTTTTTATTTTGCCGGACACGGCAAAGGATTCACCTTAGAAAATAGGGAAAGGGTCGGTTATATTCTGCCGTATGACACCAAACTGAGTATTTATGAAAATGATATCATCGCCTATGATGATGAAGCCATTCCGCTGAGTACGATTAAAAAGTATGCCAAAAATATGAAAGCAAAACATATAGCGCTGATCTTTGACAGCTGTTTTTCGGGGCTTGCCATGAAACGAGGAATCGAACTGGCGAAAAAGAACAATATGGAATATTACAATGATTTGTTGAGCCGCAAAGCCATTAATATTTTAACGGCCGGCGACGATCAGCCGGTGAGTGACGGTACCGGTCATTCGCCGTTTACCAGGGCCCTGTTACAGGGATTAGATCAAAAGGGAATAGATATCATTGACCGGGATGGTTATGTCACTTTCAGCCAGATGGCAACCTATGTCAAAGAGAAGGTCGAAAAGGCCACTGGAAGGCGACAACGCCCCCAGTTTGATAACTTAAGCTTTGAGGACGGTGATTTTGTTTTTATGCTTCCATGATGGATTGCTAATCAATTCGCACCTACGCATTTTGCAAATTAATCTTGCTATTGAGCCCGATCATGGCCATTTTATAAAGACTTATTTGTGGGGCAGGACCTCGGCAGTATCTATTCGTAATAAATCCTAAAAATAATTAATCGGGTCGTTGGATGCGGGATCCTAACGCTGCTGAAAAGATCGGACTTTCTATGAAAAAGCATATTGTCTTCCTCTGTCTTCTGCTGGGTCTTGCCGGCTGCAGCGCGAAATTGATTTACTACCATCTGGACTGGCTTATACCCTGGCATGTTGATGATTATATTTCGCTGGATCGGGATCAGCGCACAATGCTGGAAAACCGCCTGATCCAGCAACTCGAATGGCATTGCCATACCCAGCTGCCCGATTATGCCGCGTCCTTGAGAAAACTGGGCGACGATCTCAGAAATCCTGCTGAACCCATCAGCCTTGAAAAGCTTGGATATTATAACCGCACGATCAGCAAACACTGGAAGGAGTTGATGAAAAGCATCGGTCCGGATATCGCTGATATCCTCATGACCGCCTCCGATGATCAAATCGCAGAGCTGTTTGCCAACCTGGAAAAACACCATCAGAAATTGAAGGCCGAATACATTTCTAAATCACCGGAGATTCTGGATCGCAACCGTCAACAGCGCATGATCAAACGAATGGAATACTGGCTTGGTTCGGTAACGGCCGAACAAAAGAAGGCGGTAGCCGATTGGAGTTCGCAACTGGAGCCGATTGCCGCCGACTGGTTGCAAAATCGCGAACGGATGCAGACTAAATTTCAACGTCTGCTAAAGGGGCGCACGATGGATCCTGATTTCAAGGTCAACCTGGTGGGGCTGCTGGTTGATGCCGAGAACTACCGGTCTGCGGCCTATCAGCTGAAAATCAAAACCAATACGAATATGACCTTCCTTTTTTTACAGCGCATCGATCGCCAATTAGCACCATCTCAGCGCTCGTATCTGCTGAAGCGAATCGAATCTTTGGCCCGTGATTTCGACCAGCTGAGCTGTGATCCGGCTGAAGTCAAGGGGAAAAAATAAATCTTCAGCGTTACGGGTCTCGTTCTAAGATCCCCCACAACGGCGTTGACCACGATAGATGTTATATATTAATATACAACCGCTTGAGAAAGGAGGCCTAGATTGGGACTATGAAAGGTATCGTCAAGGTTATGTCAGGCATTTGCGGTATGATCACGGAAATTCGAGCCACATCGGATGAGCAGTCCGGTACCGTAAATTTGGAGTTCAACACCAGGTGTGAAAACATTCAGCAATTGGCCGACGAATTAGACACTGTGCATCCATTTGAAGAGATCGCCTTCCGGGGCGAGGGACCGAAGACGTTGCGTCTGGCGGCCCAGCATTGTAAGCATGCAGCCTGCCCGGTGCCTTCCGGCATCATCAAGGCAATCGAGGTTGCCGGCGGTTTGGCCCTGCCGAAGGATGTTAGTATTCAAGTGTCTAAAGAAGATTAGAACCCATCTCAAAAATAGGATTTTGGTTCAAGTAATTGCCAGCAAATACAGGGCAACGAACAGCCAAAATGAAACGAAGACAATAATTTCTTTGATGATGTCGTTGGCGAGCGACAAATTTTTCCCATTTTCGATCGAATAGTCGTCCATTGAAAGCCCCCCGAAGGCGAAACGATGTTTGGAAGCGAAGTTCTATGATACCCCATTTCCTGAGATATTTATCGGCATTTAAGAAATAGACTTGAGTGTTTTGTGAAGCTGCGGCGTTACAATTAGGATGACCGGGATCAACGGTAGGCCGACGCCAGGAGGTGGCAGCTTTGTATAGGAGCGGTTTCGAAACCCAATTTTTCTGCCTAAGGTGGGCTAGTGCACTATGGTCCGCCTATATTTGTGCCATATGGGTTTCATTCGAAATTCGATGTTGGACGTTCGATGTTCGACGTTCAGTCTGTTCGACGTTCTTTAGCGTATGCTCGTATAGCCTCCGCTTACGCCCTTTTTTGAAAATACAATCTGCCATAGTTGATTTCTGCGGGCACGGAAACTTCCTGCACAGGAAAGAAGATAGTAAGCCCACATTCGAAAAAACCGCTGGTCATAGGCATCCCTGATTTTGTCCCAGTTGGCCTTGAAGTTACCATACCAGGCCATGAGGGTATCATCATAGTACGGCCCGAAACTGTGCCAGTCTTCCAGCACGAATAATCCTTCGGCAGCTGATGTGATTTGTTTGGCGGATGGAAGCATGGAATTTGGGAAAATATATTTATTGATCCAGGGATCGGTTGAACTGACGGATGTGTTTCCGGCAATAGTATGCAACAGAAACAGCCCATCTGGTGCAAGGCAGCGGTGAACAACTTGCATATAGGTGCCGTAATTTTTAGAACCCACATGTTCAAACATCCCAATGGAAATAATGCGGTCAAATATATCATGCAGTGTCCGGTAATCCTGAAATTTGATCTCAACCGCCACTTGACGGCAGCAACGGCTGGCATATTCAACCTGTTCCCGGGAAACCGTTATGCCGAGGACCCTGACATCATAGTTTTCAGCCGCAAATTTTGCAAAGCCGCCCCAGCCGCAGCCGATATCTAAAACCCGCATGCCCGGCTTCAGGCTCAGTTTGCGGCAGATTAAGTCCAGCTTTTCCTCCTGGGCCTCATTCAGATTTTTAGCGTTTTTCCAGTAACCGCAGGAATAGTTCATCTGCTGGTCCAGCATCACTTCAAAAAGGTCATTGCCGATATCATAATGGCGCCGTCCAATTTCATAGGCTTTTGATCTGCGTTGGGGATTGGTTATTTTGGCTTTGAAAATCGCCCATAGTGCCCGGGGTGAGTGTTTGACTTTTCTGTCAAGTCGGGCCTGCATGATTTTGGCAAAAAATTGATCCAGGGCTTCGCAGTCCCACCAGCCATCCATGTAACTTTCTCCCAGGGCAAGAGATCCGCCAGCCAGGATCCGTTGATATAATTTTGGGTTTCGGACCTGAATATCCCATGGCCGATCCCCATTAATTTGAATATCGGCAATATTGAACATATCCTGGATTGTTTGCTGTTCGGATGATTTCTGCATAGAGTCACCGGCGATGGCGGTTTCGTGCCCCATGTAGTTTACATAACCAGGATTGATTTAATAATACTTTCTTTTGATGAGAAAACCACCTCTCAAGTCGAGAAATGGTGGTATGGGGTTGAATCTATGGCTGCCTCCTACGGAGTTTAGCGCGTGCGTATCGTCGTTGATTGTATTAGCATGCCAGGCGTTTTAATGTCAATGATGTGAAGAACTTGACGAATTGCGTCGGCGTTTGCGGGTGGAAACCAGCACATATGCATTTTTAATTTTATGCCATTTCTGATAATAAGCATAGTACCTTAAAGCTAGTGATGTGTTCCGCAGATACCCGCATCAAAGAACGATTTATCATCAGACGCTGCCTTAATAAACAGTGGGAGCGGCATCTTGCCGCGATAAAAAGGAGGATTAAAAATGCCTTTGATTACCGTAACAACCAGTATCGGGTGCGGTGCCATCAGCGTTGCCCGGAAAGTTGCCGAGGGCCTTAACATTGCGCTGTATGATGACGACCGCATTCAACAGGAAGCCTATGACATGGGGTATTCATCCGAAGATCTGAAGAGTTTCGATCAAAAAGCGCCCGGATTACTGGACCGGCTATTGCGGCGCAGGCCGGAAATATACAATGAACTGATGGCCGCCGTCATTTATGAATTGGCCCACCGCGGCGAAGGCATCATCATGGGACACGGGGCCACTTATTTTTTAAAAGATTTCAGCTGCGCGCTGCATCTGCGAATGCATACCTCGAATCAGTTTCGCATCCAGCGTGTGGTCGATCAAATGAAAGTCAGCCCGGATACGGCCTCGACCATGATCGAAAATCGCGACAACGAACTCAAAGCATTCATGGATTTTTCGTTTCAAATCGATTGGAATGATTTTACTCTGTATGATCTGGTGATTAATGTCGACAAACTGGGTATTGAGGCAGCCGCAGAGATGATCGTGAATGTGGCAGCCTCCGATGGTATCAAAGAATGCAGCCTGGCTGCCCTGGAATCTATGGAGAAATTATCTCTGTTGAAGCAGGTTGAGGCGGCGGTGATGAAAGACAATCTCAATCCCCAGGAGTTGCAGATCGAGGTTATTGAGCCCGGTGTGGTAAAACTCACCGGATTGATCAATCCCATGCGCACCGTGTCCGGTGTCACCGAACTGATAAAATCCGTCCCGGGTGTTCAAAAAATCATTTGCGAAGCCGAACGACATCCCCTGGCCAAAATGTAGTCTAAGGAATGTCCAAAATACAAAGGCTCACTTAGCAGGCAAGATGAAGGATGAAATTGGTATCTTTATCATTGATATTAAGAATTGCATCTGGGGTGGTCATTAAAACAAGCTTGACACCCTTCTTTTTGGCTTTTTTTTTGACTTCTTTCATGACCGGTAATGCAGAGCTATGACCGGTGCCGATGATCAGCTTTTTACAGTCCCAGGGGATATTTTCTAAAATCGTGAGTGGGGTATGACCAAATTGGCTTCTGAATTTTTTCGATTGTTTTTTCTTTCTCTTCTCAATTTTGCCTTTGTTGATCACAATATCCATAAAATAATCTTTGCCATCAATATTGATAGATCCAAAAGAAATTTCCTTTACCTTCATGATAGCTCCTTACGTTATTATTTGCTATAGAGTTCTTCTCGACAGGAGCCGTGATATGCGCATAACCCAACTGGCCTAAAATTACAGATTTCAAATGAATATCGCAAGGATTTTTAGAGGGTGATAAGTATGGAGCTGTTGCAGGAATCCAAGAATCTGTGATGTCCAATTCATTAATGATTAAGCAGATGATATCGGTGTTTTCAACTTCTTCCTCGGGATATATGTTATCCAAATCTTTTGGGCAGGTAATGTATAATAGATTACCAAAAGATATGCACAAAAATTGGCTGTTACGGGTACATTGCCGATTTACACAATTCAGCCGAAGTTTTGGTTTCGTATGGCTAACCTATAATCTCAGGAATTTGCTTTAATTGTTGTATCTCATCAGTATACCTAAAGGTTACTTCCGGTATTGTTGACATAATCAATAATTTTGAAAGTTGTGCATAGGATAATTATCCTTGAGTTGAATGGGCGCAGGGGCATTTTAGTACAAACCAAGCTTGTGTTTCTTTTTTTCAAGATTTGCAAAAAAAGTCCTGGAATCAACTATAAACCGCGTGTGAGTCCCCTCAGCTACTTTTTCAACGGAATCGTGGGCTTCCACGTGATAGGTTAGCTTCCTCCCTTCTATGGCAGTTAATCGTGCTTTTGATACAATAGTTGCTCCGATAGGTGATGCGGCCAAGTGTTTCATGTCATTGGCTACTCCCACCGTAAAGTAATTTTCAGGCAGGAATTCATGCACGAATATACAAGCGGTTTCCATAACTCCAACAAGGTGAGGTGTGCCTAAAACTGGCATCCCTGTGTAGCCTACAGCTTCGGCGCTATTTTCATTTGAGACAATGATACTCAGTGTATTTTCCATTCCAGGTTTCAATCCTGATAGGTCGATTTCAATCATTGGTTATTCTCTCGGTTTTAGTTGTCAACATCAATTAAATTTGAGTGATAAGCATACTAATTTAATTGCCATTACAATCATATCTTCTGTTCACTGCGATAATCTTAATTGACCATAATCGTAGCCTATCTTCATCTTTCGGAACATATGGAGTCACGAATACTTGCATTATTATGAATTCGCAAAATATTCAAGTATACCGACAGGATTATTTAAAATTTGTAATAGTTCAGGAATTGATCATATTTGATGGCGATTGAA
>JASFPE010000318.1:0-6939 GCA_050116155.1 Desulfobacterales bacterium | reverse complement strand
ATGGGCGGAAAAGCTACTTGGATTTAAAGTTGACTATCCTTTTGAAAAAGGATTGGCGTTGACCTACGAGTGGTATCGGCAGCAACAGAAGGCAGAGGACGGATAAAAGAGAACGGATAATGGAAAAATGGTTTCAGGTGTCAGGTTTCAGGTGTCAACGGCCAGAAATTCAGCTGACACCTGACACCTCACACCAATAGACAGAAACTAACAACCAGGCGACTCATGATGGGAAAATAATTGACAGGTGATAGAACTTTAAGAAGAGAAATTGATATGGAATTTGAATTTAAACGCGTTCTAGTGACCGGTGCGGCAGGATTTATCGGATTCCATCTGGCCAAACGTTTGTTGCAGGATGGTGTTGAGGTTATCGGTATCGATAATCTCAATGCCTACTACGACGTCGGGCTCAAGAAAGCGCGACTCAAGGAATTAGGCGATCAGCGAGATTTTAGGTTTGTGAAAATGGATCTTGCCGATCAAAAAGAGCTGCAACGGCTTTTTGGTGAATATCGATTTGATGTGGTGGCAAATCTTGCCGCCCAGGCCGGTGTGCGTTATTCTCTGGAAAATCCGCAGGCCTATGTCAATTCGAACCTGGTGGGATTTGTCAATATTTTGGAGTGCTGTCGACATCATCAGACAGATCATCTGGTGTTTGCATCGTCCAGTTCTGTTTACGGTGCGAATACCCGAATGCCATTTTCGGTGCACCATAACGTCGATCATCCCGTATCCCTTTACGCGGCCACCAAAAAGGCCAATGAACTCATGGCCCACACTTACAGTCATCTCTACGGGCTTTGTTGCACCGGCTTGAGGTTCTTTACCGTCTATGGTCCCTGGGGACGCCCCGATATGGCACTTTTCCTGTTTACGCGGGCCATAATGGACGACAAACCCATCCAGGTGTTCAACCATGGAAAAATGCAGCGCGACTTTACCTACATCGATGATATTATCGAAGGCGTCGTTAGGGTAATGGGAA
Source organism: Desulfobacterales bacterium (assembly GCA_050116155.1). Taxonomy (GTDB): domain Bacteria; phylum Desulfobacterota; class Desulfobacteria; order Desulfobacterales; family JAHEIW01. Next base: position 5,948 of record JASFPE010000318.1, on the reverse strand, counting down.
GGCTTCCCGCACCGAACCCGAATTGGAATGGGGACAATCCCGACCCGGGTAGCTCCTATGTGCCCTATAAGATTTACAATATCGGCAACAACAATCCGGTGGAGCTCAATATATTTATTCAAACCATTGAGAATGCCCTCGGTCGGCAAGCCCGCAAAGAATATCTGGACCTTCAACCCGGAGACGTAGTGGCCACCTATGCCGATGTGGATGATTTAATGCACGATGTGGGCTTTAAACCCCAAACCCCGATAGAGACCGGGATCCAGCTGTTTGTCGACTGGTATCAGGAGTATTATAAAATAAATTCTGGAAAAAAATAAAAAAATAAAAAAATTAAAAAATAAAAAATTAAAAAAATTAAAAAATAATTAAAGGAATAAAGAAATATATAAATGAATTAATAAATTTATATAAAATAAATTAATTATTTTATTATTTAATTATATTTTATTTATTCGGAATTGGTTACAGTAATTCGGGCTCATGCAGCACCATCTTCTTAAATTTTTTTTGATATTCCTTTCGAGTCTTTATTTTTGAATCTTCGAAAAACATGTGATATTGCTTTAAAATCGGTAAAATTGTAAACACAGTGGCATGGAAGATAAAATGTGGCGGTTCTTACTGCTTATTTTTGTATTTATATTAGCCGTGGGCATTCCCGTGATTTGCGGCTTTGCATTTATTGAGGCTTTAATCATTTTTTGCCTCGCTATATTTTGGCTGGGCTTTTTAGGATGGGCAATGCGAAAATGCAACTCCGGCATGATCAGATGCGTGTTTTTTTGGTTTTTTTCAATAATATTAGATAAACCGGAGCTCCTTTACCCGAAAAAATAATTCATATTGAATCATTTCACCAACTTCTATTGAGATATTATTTTTCTATCATCTGAATCCCTTCCTAAAAAACTTTGATATGGAGACGATTTGATGAGTGGGTATTTTTCAAACGCGATTGATGATGCTGAAAGAGAGCTGTGGTGCTTGCCGTAAGCTTAGCACTTATCGCCTGCTTGAGCTGGGGCACTTCAGGGTTTCTGGCCGGAATGAAGAGTCGTGTCATGCCAGTACTGACGCTCCTCGTGTTTTCATGTATAGCGGGATTAACGGCCTTTATCATTAGCGTGGGGGTGCGAGGTGTTTCGTTGCCCAGAGACCCAAACCTTCTTTTTGCTGTATGGGGTGGCGCAGCAGGGATTGGAGGACTTTACTGCTTTTACCGCGGACTTGCCGTCGGGGCCATATCCATTGTCATTCCTGTTAGTGCACTGTGCGTTATGCTGCCTGTGATTACCGGTCTCGTCCGCGGCGAGCTCCTCCATCCTATTCAGGGACTTGGCATGGTAATCGCGGTCGGCGGCGGAGTGTTGGTCTCATTGGAAAAAAGCACCGCTGCAAAGAAAAAACGGCTCGCCGCCGGGATTGTACCTGCTTTTGGAGCCGCTTTGGGTTTCGGTGCCTTTTATGTGGTTATGGACTTGGCAGGCTCTGTAGATCCCCTGTGGGCTGCGATGGTATCCCGCTTGTCTTTTTTCTTGTTTCTCTTACCAGCTGTCTTATATAAACGTCCAACCTTAAAGGTTAAAGCTAATCACCTGCCGGCGGTTTTCGCCATCGGCTTACTGGACGCTACCGCCGCCTTTTCATATACAGCTGCAACCACAAAGGGCATGTTGAGCCTGGTCTCAGTGATTAGCTCTCTCTATCCAGTGGTATCAGTAATTTTGGCCGCCTTCATTCTAAAAGAACGACTGCACGGCTCTCAGTTTTATGGTGTTGTACTCGCCATCCTGGGAATTGTATTAATATCTGCTGGTTGATTTCATAAAGATTTAGCTTACCCCGGGGGAATGAATAGAATATTTTGTGTTGGGTATCCAATCGTCGATCCTAATGTTCTGCTTGTTGCAGTAATTCAAGATACTAAAAATGTCTAGCCTTTAATCAATGAATAAAATCTCAAAAAGGGGATCCTTTTTTTAGTGAATCCTGAATTGACGGAGCTTGGGAGGGTAGGGGGCTTTAAGAATAAATTATAGATAAGTTACAGTAATCACATCTTTTTAGGGCGTTTCTTTTTCATATTTGATTATGATATCCATTAAATATCTCCAGTTTCGGCTGATCTGCGATTACTTGGAAAGACCACTGCTTTTAGAACTGAAAAAAGGCTCGTGTTAATAGGAGTTATCATTATTTTCGCTACAATGTTCAAAACCTCATGTTTCGCTTTCCCAATCTTGGAGAAAAGGAAGGGCACAACCTGTAAAAGGCGATAGTTCTTTTTTCTCTATTTTTTCCGCTCTATTATCCACTCACAAAACTGGTCGCCACGAACCATATTCTTGGTAAGGCTAAAAGTAAAATTTGGGTTTAGACTTCCAACAGCTCCATCCCCCCATCCTTGGTGTCCTGAGCTGCAAAAATCATCCTTAATACCTAGCTCCTTCCACCTCTCATGCCATGGACACTTGGTCGTCCTTCCCACACACCTGTCCTCGCTAGCTTCAACCACTTCGAATTTAAACTCTGGCCCCATTGACGTCATAGCAAGGAGGGTCATAACCTCATCTAAATCTTTGGGGTTCTCAACGGGTAATCCGAGTGTATTTGCCAATTCTTTTGCTCCCTTTCCGGCTTCGGACCAAAGCCCTACCTGGAATTCCTCAAATTTCTCCGGGCTCAGAACGTCTTTAAGGGTATTAGCCATCACCGTACAGGCACCGGTTAATCCTTTTGTAGCAATCTCCCAGCGGGTTTCCGCAGGAACTTTCTCTATTGCTTCAGCCATTTATATCACCCCCTTTTTTATGGTTACTTCTTTGTGTTGTGCCCCGCCTTTGTTAATACAACTGTGTGTCTATCCTTCAAGACCACTTTTAATATATCAGGTATGACAAAATTCTGGTCCCTCCTGATGCTAAACCGATAATTCTATAATTTTATGAGATTATTTTTTGCTTGATTTCTAAGTAAACGTTTAAGCTACCCAGTTTCTATTTCGGCACCCAAAGCAACTGATGTGGAGGTGTAGTTCAGGAAATCAATTTGAACAGGAGAGAGAATTGATAACAATATCTAGCTTTAGAAGTGAGCTTGAACCACGATCGAACATATTATCTATACGTTAATATTTTTAAACCAGTTCAATGTCAAGATAAATCATTTTGAGCGATTTATCATATTGGGTTAAGAATTTCATATTGCTTGCCAGAAAACCAAATATCAATGAAACTGCGTTTTGATTGAGAATACCAGCAGAAAACGATAACTCCGAGAACCTGATATCTTCATAATGTTCAAAAAAGAATGTATTGGTGATTACCTAATCGGCAAAATTTTATGCTTAAACTGAAACAGGGAGTTTTACATCAGGCTACCCGAAACGAACCTTGCCAGAGCATCTTCTGAAAACCCTTGCGATATTCATTTGAAACATGTACTTTTAGCAACGCTGAATTTATGGCAAAATCCAGTTTAATGCTTTCCTATTAGCATGATGCATAAGTTATGGCTAAGGCATCCCGTGATTTCCAGATTTTCGTCAAGCCGGGCGGTTCCGTCTGCAACCTTTCCTGCGACTATTGTTACTACCTTTACAAGGGAGCTTTGTATGCTGAGACCGAGGTTGTGCGAATGCCCACGGATATACTCGAAAGTTATATTCGTCAACACATCGAAGCTTGCCCGACCGAGGTAATTCGCTTTTCATGGCATGGCGGCGAGCCAACAATCCTTGGCCTGGAATATTTTCGACACATCGCTGCTCTCCAACGCAAATATCAACCCCATGGACGACGAATCATCAATGGGATTCAAACCAACGGGACGCTTCTGGATGAAAACTGGTGCCGTTTTCTGGCGGAAGAACATTTCGCTGTCGGGCTCAGTCTGGATGGACCCGAAGATATTCATGATCTGCATCGACGCGCAAGAAGGGGCCAGCAGACATATCATCGGGTAATGCGGGGATTCGACCTTTTGCAGATCCACGGAATTCAGACTGACATCCTCTGCGTGGTCACTGCCCAGAGCGTTCGGCAGCCGGAACGGCTATATCAATTTTTCAAACGAATTGGTGCTGAACATCTCAGCCTGCTCCCTCTGGTGGTGAAACAGCCGCAATCGCTTACAGCCGTCAGTCCGGACAGTGTGCCGGCTGAGGATTACGGCCGTTTTCTATGTACGATTTTCGATGAGTGGAAAAGGCGAGACATAGGGCGAATTAAAGTGGAAATATTCGAAGAGGCAGCGCGGACCGCCTTCGGTCAGAAACCAGCTGTTTGCATATTCAGGCCGACCTGCGGCGATGTTCCGGTCATCGAACGCAATGGGGATTTCTACTCATGCGACCATTTCGTGGATAAGGGACACCGCCTGGGGAACATCCGTGAAAGCCACCTGGGCGAACTCCTGGATAGCCCGGTTCAACGGGCTTTCGGAATGGCAAAAGAGAAGACATTACCCCATTATTGTCAGTTTTGCGAGGTTCGGCGCATATGCAATGGCGGCTGTCCCAAAGACCGCTTTATTGTTACCCCAGATGGTGAGCCCGGCTTGAACTACCTTTGCGCCGGCTTTAAACGTTTCTTCAGCCACTGCAAGCCTTTTCTTGATTCGTTGTCATTTTTACAGCACACTAGGTCTCAGCCTCAGGCCGAAAGCGTCGACTCCAAAGTGGGAAGGAACAATCCATGTCCTTGCGGCAGTGGTCGGAAGTATAAAAAGTGCTGTCTGGGCAAACGACTTTTCGACGAAGCTTGAAATAAGACAGGCTCGCCCAATGATCTCTTTTTAAATCATTTCAAGGGCCGCTAATTAGCCCAGTCTCAGGGTGTTTTTAGTTTTTCCTTGAAAAAGGCGATCGTTCTTTGCCAGGCCAGCTCGGCTGCCTCCTTGTGATACCGTTCAATGTTTGTATCATTGTTGAAGGCGTGTTTGGCATTTTCATACATGTAAATCTGATAATTAACTCCGGCCGCCTTCAAGGCGGATTCGTATGCTGGAATCCCCTTGTTTATCCTTTCATCCAGGCCGGCATAGTGCAATAACAAAAAAGCCTTAATCTTGGGCACGTCCTCAGCAGCAGGCTGACGGCCGTAATAGGGGACGGCTGCATCCACTTTTTGTGAGTGGACCGCCAGTTGATTGGCCATGGCCCCGCCCCAACAGAAACCGACCACCCCGACTTTTCCCGTGCACATAGGGTGGGCGTCAAGGTATTGAACCGCTGCAAGAAAATTGCCCAGATTCTGCTTTTTGTCCAGCTTTTTTATCATTTGCACAGCATCTGATTCATCCTTTGGCGTACCCCCTAATGGCGTCAAAGCATCCGGGGCCATAGCCAGAAATCCTTCCAAGGCAACTCGTCTGGCCACATCTTCGATGTGCGGGTTCAACCCTTTGTTTTCGTGAATAACAACGACACCGGGCAATTTGACATCGCCTTTCGGTTTGGCCCAATAAGCCTTGATATCGCCCGTTGTTCCGGCGTAGCTGACATGTTTGGCATCAAGGCGTGAATCATCTGCCGGCACTATTTCGGCCCTTCCCTGATCTTTTTCCAATAGGGACAGCAAAGCCCAGGCTGCTGTCGTACTCCCAGCAATAACTGTCAGCTTTCTCAGAAATGCCCGGCGATTGATAGCTCCCTCGATATAACGGTCATATAAATCAAGCAGTTTTTTGTCCATTTTTCCCCTCCTTAATAAATACAGTGTTTACCCATGCGAAATCGGCTTGGTCTCGAAGGCGATGTCTCGGTCAGGCTAAAAGGTTCGTCGCTTCTTTCATCATCCGTCCGATCGGCAAGTTTTGAGGGCACAACTGTTCCGCCTCGCTGAAGTCTAACTGAGCCAAAAGCGCTCTTGTTTGAGCCGGCAACGTTTCAAAGGTGGAACGTGCCAGCATTAAATCCTGGTAGGAATGAGCATACATGAGGC
>JASFPE010000317.1:0-6981 GCA_050116155.1 Desulfobacterales bacterium | reverse complement strand
CCCGCACTGCGATACTACCCGACCACCTCTTTGACCGCTTCTTCAAAAATCGTTAAACATTCATCGATCTCGGCTGCGGTTACGGTTAGTGCCGGGCAAAACCGGATACTGTTCTCCCCGCACCCTAGCAGCAGCAGGCCTTTTTCGAATGTTTTCCGAATTATCTGTGCCCGCCAATCAGCCGCCGGTTCTTTGGTTTCCCGATCTTTTACCAGTTCGACGCCCACCATCAACCCTTTACCGCGCACATCTCCCATGCAAACATAGACTTTTTGCAAATGACGCAAGCCGGTCATCAGGCGCTCCCCCTGGCGGGTTGCGTTTTTCATCAGCTTTTTTTCAAGCAGATCGATGGTGGCCATCGCCGCCTGGCAGGAAAGAGGATTACCGCCAAACGTTGAGGCATGTGATCCGGCCTCCCAATTCATAACATCTGCCGGAGCAATCATGGCTCCCAAAGGCAGCCCTGATGCAATACCTTTTGCAATTGCCAGAATATCGGCTTCAACACCAAAATGCTCCATGGCAAATATTTTTCCGGTACGCCCCATACCGGATTGAACTTCATCGGCGACATACAGAATACCGTATTTTTTGGCAATTTTGTACATTTCGGTGTGAAATTCCAGCGGCGGTACAACATAACCGCCTTCACCCTGGATAGGCTCTACAAAAATGGCAGCCACCTCTTCCGGAGGCACAGTCGTCCGAAACAAGGTGTCTTCAACCCAGTGCACACAAAATAATTCACACTGCGGATAGCATAAGTTATAGGCACAGCGATAACAGTATGCATATGGAATATGGGTGATGCCAGGTACAAACGGATTATAATGTTTCTTTTGAACGGTTTTGCTGGCTGTCAGCGACAGGGCCCCCATGGTTCGTCCATGAAATGCGCCAAAAAAGGCCAGATTTAATTCCCGCTGCGTATGCCAGCGGGCCAGTTTAAAAGCGGCTTCTACGGCTTCGGCGCCGGAGTTGCCAAAATATACCCGTTTTTTGCCCTTCCCCGGTGTCAGGGAGTTCAATTTTTCAGCCAGAAGGATTTGAGGCTTATAGTAAAAATCGGTGCCGGACATATGCAACAATTTTCCGGCTTGATCCTGAATGGCTCTGACAACCTGCGGATGGCAATGGCCTGTTGCATTGACGGCAATACCGGCGGTGAAATCCAGAAAGATATTTCCATCCACATCGTGTACCCAAAGCCCTTCGGCTGTTTCGACCACCAAGGGATAAATTCGGGTATAGGAAGGAGAAACATAAGATTTATCAAGTTTTATCATCTTTCTGGCTTTCGGGCCCGGAAGCTCAGTTTTAATCACGGGTGATCTTTTCATTATTCCTCCTGAGAAATCGTCTCGGATGTCACTGTCATAATTCGGATACGATTACCATACGGTACATATTTTTTTATCATCTAATAACAATAGCTTAGCTTCATTCTGGCAAAACGTCAAGCATGTAAAACTTTTGTAAAATCTCTCCATACGCATTGACACTAATCCAACAAACTCTATAAACTTATAAATAGAAGAGATTTCGGATTCAGGAATTTAGGAATTGAGGAATTGAAGAATTCAAGAATTGATAATTTAGATCGGAAGAATACATTCAATTCCTAAATTCCTCAATTCGCAATTCCTGAATCGTTATTATGTAAATTTTAATGTTAGCAATTCTGAAGTTTACTAATTTTAGTGCTTTAAATTAGGGTTATCCAGTTAAGGAGTTATTCCATGAAGATGATTAAGATCATTACAGGGATGGTAATTCTGCTATTGGTTGTGGCTCCGGTTTTAGCCAGTGGCCAGGATCATCAGGAAGTTCGTAAAGCGGCGCAACAGGCATATCGTGAGGGCAACTGGAAGGAGGCTTACACGCAGTATCAGAAATTATGTCTTGAAATCGAAAATGATCCCATAATGGTGGGGCCTGATTTTACCCAGGCCTGGCAATGTCTGCGTCAGCTCGGCCGCATAAATGAGCTGGATAATTTTCGTGAAGATGTGATCGAACGGCATGCAACCAACTGGCGCCTGCTGCAGACCACCGCGCGAAGTTATATCCAGAATACCCACTGGGGCTACATGATTGCCGGCGAATTTCACCGCAGCGGTCATCGCGGCGGGGGGAAATATGTCAATGCCATTCAGCGGGATCGCACACGTGCCTTGCAGCTCATGCAACAGGCCATGGTTCTGGCTGAAGACGATAGCGCCAAATCCGAGGTGGCCTATTTCTATCTGGAATTTGCACGTGTCTATAGCCACTACCGCGGTTATCATCAGGCCTGGCGCCTGCAGTACTTAACGGACCTCGAACAACTGCCCGACTATGAACCGGGTTATGGCTATGAATACCACCGCAGGCAGCAGGGTGCGCCAGTAGACGACCAAGGACAACCGGTATTTCACCAGCTGCCGGAAACTTTTGACAAGGCAACGTCTGATGGCCAACGTTGGCGTTACCTGTTAAGCCTTGCTGCTCATGTGGACAACCGGCTGGAAAATCGGGTCAAATACGAACTTGCCTCATTTCTTCATCAACAATTCGGCGTGCAGACATTGTCATCTTATGGTGCCTTTTTCATCGGTCGCAAACCGATCCGAGATGACGATTTGAAAACCGATCAAAGCGGATCTTATGAAATCCATACGTTGACCGACACCGAAACCATTGCCAAATTAGCCGTCGGCATAAGGCGCTTTTCTCTCCCTGAAAAATTTAACTATATCCTCATTCTAAACGAAATCGTTCGCAAACCCGATACCGGCTATGTAAATTATGCGACGCGGCTGCTGGCGCAACTCTATGAAAACCGCCGCCAATATGATCGTGCTGTTGAATTCTGGCAAATGTATAAATCTCATCATCGATCCGAAGCCCAGAAACACATTGATCAAATCGTAAATAACTGGGGGGTTTTCGAACCCGTCACTTCCCAACCATCCGGACGCCATCCGACGGTCGAATATCGTTTCCGCAATGGCACGCGTGTAAATTTTAAGGCTTACCGCGTCCGTGTAAACCAACTCTTACAGCATGTAAAGGCCTACATTTTGTCCAATCCCGGGCAACTCAATCGGAATAACATCAACTTAAACAATATCGGATACCGGCTGGTTCATGAAAACCAAACCCGATTTATTGGGGAAATAGCAACCGAATGGCAGATGGATTTGAAACCCGATGCACGGCATTGGGACAAACGCATCACCATCAGTCTACCGGATGGGTTGAAACAACCCGGCGCATACCTTCTGGTGGCCAAACTCAACAACGGTAATACCGCACGGATCGTTATCTGGGTTAGTGACACGGTGATCATTAAACGGCCACTCACAAACCAGGTGCTCTATTATGTAGCCGATGCCGTTTCCGGTAAACCCCTGCCCGATGCCACGGTAGATTTTTTCGGTTATCGGACCCAGCGAATTGGAAAGACCAAGCGCTATCGCGTCATCCATCGCAGCTTCACTCGCCAATCCAACCCCGACGGTCTGATAATCTTAAGTCCGGATGAGATGAAAAACGACCTGCGCTGGCTGGCAACCGCCACCAACGCAAAGGGACGTCTGGCATTTCTGGGTTTCTCCCACGTCTGGTATTCTAACTATTATGACCATGAATACAATCAGACCAAGACCCTTTTCATGACCGATCGTCCGGTTTATCGTCCCGGCCAAAATGTGCGCTTTAAGGCCTGGGTGCGACATGCCAAATATGATCAACACGATGTATCCCGCTTTGCCGGGCAGCGTTTTACCGTCCGCATACGCAATCCCAAAGCCGAAGAGATTTACACCAAGATTTTGAGCGCCGATGAATATGGCGGTCTAACCGGTGAGTTCGAGCTTCCTGCCGATGCTGCCTTAGGGATGTACCAAATATCGCATGGATCGGGCCCCGTCTATGGGGGGAATACATTTCGGGTGGAAGAATATAAAAAGCCTGAATTCGAAGTGACAGTGGAGGCACCCACCGGGCCGGTGATGCTGGGTGAAAAGATAACCGCCCGGGTCAAGGCCAATTATTATTTTGGATCCCCGGTGACCGAGGCGACCGTCAACTATAAGGTGCTCAGAACCGAACACGATGGCCGTTGGTATCCGCCGCTTTACTGGGATTGGTTCTACGGCCCGGGATATTGGTGGTATGCCTATGATTACCCCTGGTATCCGGGCTGGCACGATTGGGGAATCAAGCGGCCGGTCTGGACCTGGTGGCCCCATTGGCCGCAACAAAAACCGGAAATTGTGGCCGAGGGGGAAGTTAAAATCGGCGCCGATGGCACCACCAAAATTACGATTGACACCGAGCTGGCGAAATTGATTCACGGCGACACGGACCACAAATATTCCATCAGCGCGGAGGTCCGTGATTTATCGCGACGGACCATTGTCGGCCAGGGAGAAGTACTGGTGGCCCGCAAGCCATTTAGCGTGTATGCCTGGATCGACCGCGGATACTACCGGGTCGGCGACACCATACACGCCAGCTTTAAAGCGCAATCATTAGACCGGAAGCCGGTCCAGGGAAGCGGGATGCTCAAGCTTTTTCGCATCACCTATAAAGAAAATAAGCCTACGGAAACCGAGGTACAACAGTGGGCCCTGGAGACCGACGCCGCAGGCCAGGCCAACCTCCAGATTCAGGCCTCCCGCGCCGGTCAATACCGTCTATCCTATACGGTCACTGACAGTAAAAATCACAGCATAGAAGGTGGTTATATTTTCACGATACGGGGCGCGGGCGACGATGGGTCACAATATCGCTTTGCAAAAATCGAACTGATCACCGACAAACGCGAGTACAACCCCGGTGACACGGTTCGACTGCAGATCAACACCGACCGCAACGGGGCAGCCGTGGTATTGTTCGTCCGCCCCACCAACGGCGTCTATTTGCCACCCAGAATCATTCATATGACCGGCAAAAGTGCGCTCGAAGAAATCACCATCACCCCAAAAGACATGCCCAATCTGTTTGTTGAAGCGTTCACGGTCTATGATGCCAAAGTGCATAGCGAGCTGCGCGAAATTGTGGTGCCTCCCGCAAAGCGGATGTTGAACGTTAAGATTACGCCTTCTCAGACTGCCTACCGCCCCGGACAGAAAGCCAAACTCAAAATTGACCTCACAGATTATTTTGGCGAATCCTTTAAGGGCACGGCGGCCATCAGTGTTTACGACCGTTCGGTTGAATACATTTCCGATGGATCCAATGTGCCTGAAATTCGCAGCTTTTTCTGGAAATGGCGACGTTCTCACCATCCGCATCGCGAATCCAGTCTGGCGCGCTGGTCATACAATCTTTTGAAAAAGGGCGAAACCCCGATGCGCAATATCGGAGTGTTTGGCTATCTGGTGCAGACATTGGAAACAGATATGCTCGCCAAAAATGGGGCGGATGAATTCAGGGACGCGTCACGCTCCAAATTGAAGGCGGCACCGGCTGAAGCCGAAGAAGCCGCCGGCGAACCGCGGGCTCCCCGCAAATCAATCGCCCCGGGAGTCGTCGCCAAAAAAGAGGATGTCGGAAGATCTCAATCAACAGTACAGGATCTTGTACAGCCAATGGTGCGAACCCGATTCGCCGACACCGCATTTTGGGCCGCTATCGTAAACACCGATGATCGGGGCAGCGCCGAGGTAGAATTTAACATGCCCGAAAACCTTACCGGCTGGAAGGTCAAGGTGTGGGCCATGGGTCACGGGACCAAAACAGGAGAGGGTTCTGCAGAGGTGGTTACCCGCAAAGACCTGATCCTGCGGTTGCAGGCGCCGCGATTCTTTATTGAAACCGACGAGGTCGTTTTATCGGCCAATGTGCACAATTATTTAAAGCACCATAAACTAACTCGGGTACAGCTGGAAATTGAAGGCGGCTGTCTGGCCCTGATGAACGGCGAGCAGGCCGAACAATCGGTTCGCATCGATTCCAATGGTGAAAAACGTGTGGATTGGCGGGTGCAAGTCGTAAAGGAAGGTGAAGCCATCGTGCGCATGAAGGCCCTCACCGATGAAGAATCCGATGCCATGCAAATGCGCTTTCCGGTTTACGTTCACGGCTTCGGCAAACAAGTTCCCAAAAGCGGCGTGATTCGTCCGGACCAAACCCGAGCGGCGGTGACCTTCACCGTGCCGGCCGCACGCCGGGTGGCGGAATCACGGCTGGAGTTGAGATATTCACCGACCCTTGCCGGCGCGATGGTTGATGCCCTGCCCTATCTGACCAGCTATCCTTACGGGTGTACCGAACAAACCCTCAATCGGTTTCTGCCGACGGTTATCACGCGACACATCCTGAGTCAAATGGGATTGGATTTAAATGCCATCAAAGACAAGCTCACCAATCTCAACTCTCAGGAAATCGGAGACGACAGCCAACGCGCAGCCCAATGGAAACGCTATGATCATCTTCCCGTGTTTGATGAAGAGATCGTCGCCGACATGGTAACCGCCGGGATTAAACAACTGGCAGACATGCAGTTATCCGACGGCGGCTGGGGCTGGTTTAGCGGTTATGGCGAACGTGCTTATCCGCACACCACCGCTCTGGTGGTCCATGGCCTGCAAATCGCACAGTCCCTGGATGTACGCCTTCCCGAAGGCGTGCTGGAAGCCGGCATTCGCTGGTTGAAAAATTATCAGGCCCACGAGCTGGCACGGTTGATACGCTGGGACCAGGAAAAGAAAAACGGCAAATCCCATGCCGATAGCCTGGATGCTTTGGTTTATATGGTACTGGTGGATGCCGACAACGAGCAGGAAAAAATGCGTGCCTATCTTTATCGGGATCGCAACCACCTTGCCGTTTACGCCAAGGCGATTTTTGGTATGGCATTGTACAGAATCGGCGATACCGAAAAGCTGGCCATGATCATGAGAAACATCGATCAATACCTGGTGGAAGATGAGGAGAATCAAACCGCTTACCTGAAATTGCCCAATAGCGGCTACTGGTGGTACTGGT
>JASFPE010000316.1:0-6998 GCA_050116155.1 Desulfobacterales bacterium | reverse complement strand
GTATTGGTTTGCCAGAAGTGCTACGGCCGGTTCATTGAAGGTTGCGTAATCATCCACCAGATGACCATACTGCTCGGCCAAGAAAGCCGCATGTTCGGCAAATTCCTCCACAATCGATAAGCGATCTTCCAAATCATCCAATCCTCCGAATTGGCCGGGAGCGTTACCCTCTGGATCTTCCGGATCGGAAATCCACAATGGACTGGTGAAGTGATGGACGGTTAAGACCGGTTTTATGCCTGCATTGACCAGGATTCCCAAAATTTCCCGATAACGCTCGACGGCATCCCAGTCGATCACATCCCGCCGTGGTTCAATGCGGGCCCATTCCAATCCAAGGCGATAGACATCGACATTGAGATCTTTTAGTCGCTCTAGGTCCTCCTCGAAGTTTTGTAAGCCTAGCACACCATCACCGATCGGATCCTCGGCCAGACCAAGCCCCTCGGGCGGCGGCATAGCCCATTTGGCAAAATCGGTCAGCGGCATCCCTTCAGGCTGTTCTTCAATCTGCGATGGGGCGGTCGCAACGCCAAAGACAAAACTTCCCCTGCCAGCCTCAGTGGCAAAAGATCCGGGATTTCCAAATCGAAGAATAGCACCGCCATATACATCGTGTGGCAATGCTGTAAATATGAAACAAATCAAACCTGCGATTAGCCCGATAGCCCACCGATTACCCATGGTGTTGACCTCCTTTCCCGGCAAAGTTGCAATATTTGACCGGCTAACATTTATAACACAGAAGCAAAATCTAAAAAAAAGAAAAATCGCTAATTGCTCAGATCGGAAAGGCATTTCGCGTTTTAACTGAAAATGACATTTCATATTAGACATTCATGAATTAACTTTGCGCGCCAGTGAAATTATTCAAATCCGAGTATCGGCCAATTTCTTTTGCAGGCAACCTTTCTGAGAGGTTTGGTGGGTTCCACCGCAGATGGAAAGCCCACCATTTCAAGCAACGGAATATCCGATTGATGATTACCGTAGGCATATGATCGTGATAGGTCAATACCATGCTTTTGGGCCAGATGTGATGCCAGCGTTCGTTTGGTTTTGTTAATACAAAACGGCCCATCGGCGCGACCGGTTAACAATCCATCGCTCCCCACTTCAAGATCGGTACACAATAGATGATCGAATCCGATATCTTCAATGACCGGCTCCAACAAATAACGGACGGATCCTGAAATCAAAATCAGAACATGGCCATTTTTTTGATGTTCCCTGACTTTGGAAAGAATGTTTGGCGCCAGGCGTGGCTTTAAATATTGCCGGTAAAATGAAAGGGCGCCATTTGCAAAATCCTCCAGATTTTTTCCACGGTAAAATTTTAGGATGATCCCGCCCATAAATTCATCAGACACCAGGTGGCGCTGGTAAAAAAAATTGGCTATTAAGATACGGAGCAAAAACCCAAACGATATCATCCGTCGTTCCCACAGATACTGAAAACCGAGTTTGGCGCTTTCAGTTTCGAGCAGGGTTTTATCAAAATCAAAAAACGCACCGATGTTTTTCATCTTCTCAAATTGTTCGATTTAAATTGTCTATATAAACTAACCGGCCAGGGAATCCAAAATATATTAAACCACAAATTCCAAATCCCAAATCTCAAATAAATCACAATGACCAAAATTCAAAATCTCAAACCTGTTTCGGTCATTGAATACTCGCCCTGTTAAATGCCGCCTACGGCGTCCCCCCGCAAGGCGGGGGATTTAACAGGGTAAAAATTTGATATTTATTTATGATTTGCCTGCCCGCCGTTTTTCTGGCGGGGTGCTTGTAATTTGGGATTTCATTATTCAGTGATGGAACACAAAATGTTATGAGTGGATACTCCAAAACGTTCCAATATTTCATAACCCTGACTATTATACTAAAACATTAACCAACCAAAGACGATTTCCTGCGTAGTTCCGACATCCACGTCAGGATCAAACCCACCGGATATGTTGAATATAAAAAGGGTTATGCGGTGTCAAGAAGGATTCATGGTGGACAAAACACGTGAAAAATAATATGCTATTGCAGAAGTGGTTTTAAAACCTCAGATTGTGTTCACAGTTCGACTATGGCGGACCATCGGCCACTAGATGGAGTTTTGAAACCACGTCTAGTCAACATTATTTCAACTTCAGGAAGTCTTCCATGGAAGGGGCACATTTAATTACCAGAGTCTTGCCAATTGTGACAATAATACTGGTAATCGTATTTGTTGTCGCCATAAAGGTGATCTCCCGTGCAAAAAACAAGGCATTTGGCAGTCAAAGCGGAAATAGCCTGTCCGGCATTGACGTGGAATCATCAAATAATATTCAGAATCGCGATCGACTAAAATTAAAATGCCCCGTGATGATTGAAAGATCTCAAGGTCTCATGAAAGTTTCTTTAAAGGAAATCACCCTCAACGGTGCCTTCCTCACCTGCCCCAATCCCCTGCCCATCGGAGAAACATTTCCAATAAACATTTTGGTGAAGGGCCAGGAACCCCTGAAATTCAATTCCGAAGTTTTGTGGAACAATCAAAATGTAGCTGCGGATAAAATTGTCAGTCGGGGGATGAAAGTGCGGTTTTTGCAGTTATCTACCGGTGACCGCAAAGTTCTTTACGAGCTTATCTCCAAATCATAGATTAAATATTTCATATTCGGTCTCACTTTCGAGGAACTCATCAATCTTTTGCTCTCTGGATTTTCGTAAATCACCGTTTTTCCATATTCAGGAGAGTTTTTTTATGCCGGCGGCAACGGTATCGACCATCGGAAATTGACTGGATTCAAAGACATCTCTCACAATCTCATTTAAGCAGCACAGGACGATTTTGCCACCTTTTTCGTAAATACTTTTCGCAGCTTTTAAAATCACGCGCAAACCCGCACTGCTGAGATATTCGAGATCGCATAAGTCAAAAAGCAGCTTGATAGTTTCCTGTGAAACGATTTCGTTCATAAACGTTTCCGCTTCAGGGGCTGTTTCTGCATCCAAACGCCCCGTGATGATGATATGAATAATGCCGTTTACCTTTTTATGACTAATTGTCATATCCTGTCCTTTCAAAGTTCAAAATATTTAAGGAGATTAGGCTAATCAGAAACTGAAAGGTCGCACAGCGAACGCATACGCGTCAACGCCCACCCGCATAACGGGTATGGAGATGAGGGGAA
This sequence comes from Desulfobacterales bacterium, assembly GCA_050116155.1. GTDB lineage: Bacteria > Desulfobacterota > Desulfobacteria > Desulfobacterales > JAHEIW01. The sequence goes on along the minus strand of JASFPE010000316.1, from coordinate 3,825 downwards.
TTGAACCCCTGACCTCGGCGTTGCGAACGCCGCGCTCTCCCATCTGAGCTACATCCCCATATTTTAGAATGTACGGTGCTTAATAGAAGTTCGGTTTTCATATCAAGAAGTTCACAAAAAGGCAATATTTTTAAGAATGTGTTTTGTATTTAGTGTTTGGTGAAGCAGATAAAACATCTTTTAAGACGATACTAAACACAAAATACAAAACACGAAACACAATATAAATTGGTTTTTAAACCAATTTATATTTTTTGACTTTTTTATTATCGTCTTTATTATACGTCAATAGGATTCAGGAGATTGAATATGAACCATACGGTGAAACTCAGTGATGCCTTTAAACGCTTTACATTTGATCAGGATAAAATCTTACCTCCTGAAGAGACGGTTAAACGATTTAAAGAAAAACTACAAAAAATAAATTTGGATATTCTAAAACGAGCCATTCGCATCGATAACGGCCGCCTGGACATTCCGATATATTTCAGCCTCTGTGGAACAGATGCGGCAAGTGTTATCGGAACCAAGAAACAAATGGGAAAAGGCGGTACCCCTCAGCAGGCGGAAGCCAGTGCTTGTATGGAATTAGTCGAGCGTTTCAGTTTCTTTAATTTTGCGAAAAATCCGGGAAATTTTTTCACCGAAACCTATGCCAATGTCAGGGACCGGGCCATCCCTTTCGAGATGATCGCCAGATCGGTTCACGACGATTCCGATGATTTACCAATGAGTCGAAAAATATTTGAGGATTTGCCGCTGCAATGGACCACGGGGTACAATTTAACCCGTGAACGGGAAATTTTAATCCCGTTTGATTGGTTTTTTACCATCAATGAGTTTAATGGACCATCGGCCGGAAATTGCGTAGAAGAAGCCCTTAGCCAGGGTATCTGTGAAATCGTTGAGCGACACACATCATCGGTGATCAGCCATAGTAGGCTCCGAGTTCCACTGATTAACCCGGATTCAGCCATTGATCCCCTGGTGGTCGAAATGATTCAAAAATACAGAAAAATCGGTGTAAAGCTATATATCTCTGACTTTTCCTTGGGAATGGGTATACCCTCTGTGGGCGTGCTGGCATACGATCCGGTGACATTTCCGCATTTAAGCGAAATCGTCTGGACCGCCGGAACCACGCCGGATCCACAAAAGGCATTGAGCCGGGCGTTGACCGAGGTGGCCCAGCTGGCAGGTGATTTCGATACCGCCTCCAATTACGTGGCCAGCGGTCTGCCCAAGTTCACCAGCCTGGAAGAAGCCGACTATGTCATCCATCCCGGAACCGAAACTGTCGATATTACCAGCCTGCCGGATCTCTCCAGCAACAATATCAAGCTAGAGGTTCAAAACCTCATATCTGCACTGGCACAAAGGCAGATGGAAGTGCTGGCCATCAACACCATGCATGATCAACTTGAAATTCCTGCATTTTACACCATTGTGCCCGGAGCTCATTTCAGAGAACGGGCCCTGGGCACCAGTGTGGGCATGTTTTCGGCCAAGCATATTGCTGAAAACCAGCCGCCCCATGAAGCCGTTGCCAAGCTGGAAGAAATCGACCGGTGCCTGCCGGGAAAATATTATGTTCAATTCTATCTGGGGTCATGTCTGTTGGCCCTGGACCAACCGCAAGCGGCACTGAACCATTTTAAGCAGGCCCTTAAACTGGATCCAAACGAGCAGGATATCCCCAGCATCTATTCATACATGGGCGTGGCCTTAAAGGACATGGAGCAATACCAGGAGGCATTGAAAGTGCTCAAGGAGGGTGAAAAGCTGGATAAAGAGCGGACGGATATTTACAATCTGATGGGGTTCTGTCATTTCAAATTACAGAAACATGAAAAGGCCATAGAAAATTTCAAACAGGTCATTCAGCTGAATCCGGCTTCGGCCATCGATTATGCCAATATTGCTTCCAATTATCGGGACATGGGAGAAAAAGAAAAAGCCATCCGCTATTATGAAATGGCCCTGACCCTCGATGGATCCATCGAATTTGCCAGACACAATCTTGAGGTGCTAAGAGAATCGTAATTTAGGGATTGCGAATTTCAAATGGCAGGTTTCAGGTGTCGGGTGTCAGGTGTCAGGGTAAATAATTACGAATTCCGACTTTAGAAAATAAATATCAATCTAGTCTTTCCGTTAATTCCTAAATTCCTGAATCCCTCAATTCCTCAATTCATGGAATGGGAGAAAGAGCTAAAAATGACAACAAAAAAGATTATTATGGCTATATGTATATATTGCCTATTATTCCTTTCAGTATTATTGATTGCCTGTGCGAGCACGCCCAGGACCGTGGTACAGGACGATCGCATTTCACTACGCGACGGGGGGCCGCATACGGGCACCTGGGAATCAAGGAATGTATCTGTGGATTATCGATACACCAAGCAATCCGGCGCAATTCAATTGAGAGTCTCTCCACGAGCGAAGCGGCAATTTTCGGAATTAACCATATGGGTGTTATTTGTCGATGCCAAGGGAAATGTTTTAGAGAATCAGGAGGTTTATTCGATCGGAACCAGGCCTGGAAGTCCCACTTTGGAAAATAAATTCGAAATACCGTCGGGGACCACCTACCTATCTTTTAATTCACGGCTGCTGGCTCCGGCGAAGACAACCAGAGATATGTATCATCCGCCTATGAGCAGGTGAAAAAAAGCAAACCCAGGTTAAGCGATGCTCTCGATTTTTTCTCTCAAGCGGTCTATTCTTTCCTTGATATCGCGTGATTTTGCATCCATGGTTTTGAGAACATCGAAGGCCTGCTCTTTATCCGCCTGGGTATTGCTGATTTGACCGACGATGGTCGCAAGATCGCTATAATAAATCTGAAAACCCTCCAGCATGGTTTCTGCAAGGCTTGCTGCAGTAGCCTCCACCAGTCTGGAAAAATAGCCGAATTTTAAATTCTCGCGGAAATCCCTCAGGTTAACTACAAATGATTTCAGGGTCTCGCGCTTCATTTGCTGGGCACCCCCCCTGAGTGCCCGTTGTACCATATCCGATCGTTCCTTAACCGGCTTTTTTAATAATTTTTTGAAATTGCGCTGTAAGCTGAAAAAACCGAATCGTACGATGGCCGACGTTCTGATACTGGCAGAATATCGCATGGCCGCAGAAATCGCTGGCGGCTTCATTCCGGTCTGGCGAACCAGCGCTTCCATATCCGGCAATTGAATCTGGGGGCGATCATTGATGTTCACCTTCGCTGAAAATCGCTCTATCTGCCCCTGATATTCCGTGTAGGCATCGTTGAGCATCACATCGTAGGGTTGGGCAATCCTGTTAATCGTTGTTTCGATCTCTTTTTCCTTATCCTTGATAAACCGGATGACCTCGGGATTGATGACTTCTGTAATAAAGGTATCCAATGCCTGTTTGAAGTCTTGAAATGCCGAATACATGGTTTTGGAAAAAATCGACAAATCAATTTTCTTTTCCGGTATCTGGGGCAACTCTTTGTAGTCTTTAATAAAACTAATAACACGCGTGATAAGATCACCGGATTGCAGGTCGAAAAAATGATTCACCTCCACGCTTAATTTTTGTTTGAGTTTGGTCACTGCCCCGGTTGTCGTGGTGTTGATTAGAGACTTTATCTGGTTGATGCGTTCTTGATGAGAACCCAGTCTCTGGATGGTCTTCCGGGCACTTTGGGCATCTTGGGTGATAATTTCCTGATTGATTCCCAACCAGTTATCCATGCCGGATAATATCGCATTCAGCCGTTCTAAATGGTTTTTTAGCAGCAGTGTGTTGCGCTGGCGGGTTAGCTTATCGTTCAGGGCGGACTCAAGCCGCGCCGTC
>JASFPE010000315.1:0-7035 GCA_050116155.1 Desulfobacterales bacterium | reverse complement strand
AGTGGTGCCGAAGCCAATGAGGCTGCCATCAAGCTGGCACGCAGGTATTTTCAAGAACGCAAGGAAGCAAATCGATTTCGCATCATTACCATGGAAAGGTCATTTCATGGCAGAACCATGGCCACACTATCAGCCACCGGACAAGATAAAATCAAGCAGGGATTCGACCCCGTGCTGGAAGGCTTCGATTTTGTACCCTATGATGATGTCGACATGTTGAAAAAACAAATCGGACCTTCAACCTGCGCCGTGATGATCGAGCCCATTCAGGGGGAGGGCGGGGTGCGCTGCCCGGATTCGAATTACTTTAAAGCGGTCAGGAAAATATGTGATGATGCCGGTGTGCTCTTGATTCTGGATGAGATCCAAACCGGAATGGGCCGTACCGGCAAGCTTTTTGCCTATGAGCACTTTGGAATTGAGCCGGATATCATGACGCTGGCTAAAGCACTGGCCAATGGTTTGCCCGTTGGCGCCATGCTTGCTAAAGATCAGATCGCGGAGGCTTTTGGACCGGGAGCACACGCCACCACCTTCGGTGGAACGCCGATTGTGACATCTGCTGCCCTTGAAGTTTGCAAAATCATGGAAGACGAACAACTCATTGATCAATGTCGCAACACGGGAGCCTATTTTAAAGAAAAGTTATGGGGATTGAAAAGCCGCTACAAGTTTGTTGCGGACGTGCGCGGTATGGGGTTGCTGCTTGGTATGAAGCTGACGATCGACGGCGCACCGATTGTTTCTGAATGCATGCAAAAAGGGTTTTTGATAAATTGCATCCAGGACAGCATCTTGCGATTTGTGCCGCCGTTGATTATCAAGAAAGAAGACATTGACGCTTTAGTCGACTGCCTGGATGAGGTTCTCGAGAATCATAAATAGAGGGTTCTTTCAAAATGCGTTGCCCAATATGTGACCCCTGATCCTCTATAATCGATACTCGATGCTCGATACTCGATCCTCGATGCATGATGCTCGATTCTCGATAACGAATTTGCCGCGCTGTTTGTCTTGGTTATCGAGCATCCAGCATCCAGTATCCAGCCTCGGTCCCAAAACTTTAAGCATTTTAGTCCGCCTCAATATGGATAAGACATTACATAATCGGGAGAGAAGTCATGATAACACACCTGCTAAAACTTTCTGATCTGAGTAAAACGGATTTCGAAATCTTTTTTGATCGGGCGATGGAACTCAAACGCAGACAAAAACAGGGCACTTCCCACAGATCATTGGTTGGCAAGACCCTTGGATTGCTTTTTGACAAACCTTCCACCCGCACCCGCGCTTCTTTTGAAGCCGCCATGGTGCAATTGGGAGGCAGCCCGCTTTTTATTAGCTCCAAAGATACACAAATGTCACGCGACGAACCGATCAAGGACACCGCCCGGGTGCTGTCACGCTACTTTGATGGTCTGGCCATCCGGACATATTCTCAGGATGTTATCGATGAATTCGCTCGATTCGCAACAATTCCGGTTATCAATGCCCTGACGGATCTTTATCATCCATGTCAGGTTCTCAGTGATCTGCTTACTGTTATTCAACATAAACGCGGCTATGAAAATCTAAAAATCGCCTGGGTAGGCGACGGTAACAACATGGCCCAATCCTGGATCAACGCTGCAGCCGTATTGGGAATCAACCTGGTTCTGGCGTGTCCGCAAGACTATTTTCCAGAAGCGTCGATTTTGGATAATGCCACCCAAGGAAGGCAAGCTGATATTAGACTGACAACGGATCCGGTAGATGCTGTAAAAGATGCCGATGTCGTCAACACCGACGTGTGGGCCAGTATGGGGCAGGAGAGTGAACAGGAAGCGCGAAAGAAGATCTTTGAACCGTATCAGGTGAACAAGGATCTTTTAAGCCATGCGGCCAAAGATGCGATTGTTATGCATTGCCTGCCGGCCCATCGGGGTGAGGAAATTACCGAGGAGGTTTTGGAAGGCCCAAATTCTGTCGTATGGGATCAATCCGAAAACAAACTCCATATGCATAAAGCCATTCTGGCAGTCCTGTTGACGCAATAATTTGCTTCTTAAGAATAAGTTTCAAGTTTCGGGTGCCAGCCACCGGGTTCAAAGGTTCAGCGTTCAAAGGTTCAGAGGTTAAATAACTGCAGAAACAGAGTGGATATGAAGACGAAATACAAAAGAGTAAAGTCCGAGACAAGAACCCTTGAACCCTGAACCTTTGAACCTTATGACTGAAACCTGACAAATAGGGAGGATAAGACGTGGCAAGTGACGTAAAGAAAGTGGTGCTGGCATATTCCGGTGGATTGGACACATCGGTGATCTTAAAATGGCTGATTGAAAATTACCAATGCGAAGTCATTGCATTTTCAGCTGACATTGGCCAGGATGAGGACTTCGACCAGGTTAAACAAAACGCCTTAAGCACCGGCGCATCAAAAGTTTATATCGAGGATCTACGCGAAACATTTGTGAAGGATTATGTGTTTGCAGCGTTTCGTGCCAATGCGATTTATGAAGGACAGTATCTATTAGGTACTTCGCTTGCACGGCCGTTAATTGCCAAGCGTCAGATTCACATCGCACACCAGGAAAATGCGGATGCCGTCAGCCACGGGGCCACCGGAAAGGGCAACGATCAAGTAAGATTCGAATTGAGTTACCTGGCCCACGATCCGCAAATCAAGATTATCGCGCCCTGGCGAGAATGGAATTTAAATTCGCGCACCACATTGATGGCGTTTGCCAAAGCCCATGGCATAAACGTTCCTGTCACCAAAGAAAGGCCATACAGCATCGACAGTAACCTTTTGCACATCAGTTACGAAGGCGGTATCCTTGAAGATCCGTGGAATGCGCCGCCCGACGATATTTTTACGATGACGGTTTCGCCACAGACTGCACCGGATGCGCCTGAAATTATCGAATTGAGCTTTTCGTCGGGAAATCCGGTGGCCTTAAATGGAGAAACACTATCTCCGGCACATTTGTTGAAATCTTTGAATCATCTGGGGGGAAAACACGGCATCGGTCGTGCCGATATTGTCGAAAATCGATTTGTGGGCATGAAGTCTCGGGGGATCTATGAAACTCCGGGCGGTACGATTTTGAGAGCCGCGCATATGGCCATTGAATCCATCACTCTGGACCGTGAAGTGATGCATCTGAGGGATTCATTGCTACCCAAATATTCTGAACTTATTTATTATGGATTCTGGTTTTCGCCGGAAATGCAGATATTGCAGAACATGATTGATATGACCCAGCAAAATGTAACCGGGATCGTGCGTCTTGAGCTTTATCGCGGCAATTGCCGCATTGTGGGGCGGAGGTCCGATAAATCCCTCTATCGTGAGGATTTTGCGACATTTGAAGATGACGCCGTTTACAGCCAGAAAGATGCCGAGGGGTTTATCCGACTCAATGCCTTGCGACTGCGTATTAAAAAAATGCTGGAAGGTTAATCATGGCTAAAAAACTCTGGGAAGGTCGATTTTCTGAAAAAACCACCAAAGACGTCGAGGCCTTCACCGCTTCGATTGACGTGGATAAACGGCTCTACGCTTACGACATTGCCGGCAGCATTGCGCATTGTAAAACCTTGGCGCAGGCTGCGGTTATTTCGAACGAGGATGCCGAAACCTTGATTCAAGGTCTTAAGCAGATAAAAACGGAAATTGAAACCGGAATATTCAAATTTGAAGATGCGCTCGAAGACATCCATATGCATATTGAATCCAGGCTTTATGACATTGTTGGCAAGGTTGCCCAGAAGCTTCATACCGCCCGAAGCAGAAATGATCAGATTGCTCTGGATGTGCGCATGTTTTTAAAAGATGAGACGAAGCATATCATCCGGCGTCTTGTCGAATTTCAATATGTGTTGATTAATTTGGCCAAAGTCCACCCGGATGTGATCCTGCCGGGCTACACCCACATGCAACGGGCACAACCGGTTCTCTTTTCGCACCACCTGATGGCTTATTTCGAAATGTTTTCAAGAGATATCGATCGCTTTGAACAGAGTTTCAGTCGAATCAATATCATGCCGCTTGGAAGTGCCGCCCTGGCCGGCACTACCTATCCGATCGATCGAAACTATACGGCCCAGCTGCTTGGTTTTCCCGATGTATCGGCTAACAGCATCGATTCCGTTTCAGACCGGGACTTTATCTTCGATTTCCTTTCTGCAGCCAGCATCTGCATGATGCACTTGAGTCGCTTGTCCGAAGAAATTATTCTGTGGTCGACATCTGAATTCGGTTTTATCGAGCTCGCAGATGCATTTGCCACGGGAAGCAGCATCATGCCGCAAAAGAAAAACCCCGACGTCGCCGAGCTGGTGAGGGGCAAAACTGGCCGGGTTTTTGGTGATTTAATGGCGCTGTTGACCATGATGAAAGCGCTGCCGCTGGCCTATAATCGTGACATGCAGGAGGATAAGATCCTTCTGTTTAATACGGTGGATACTCTATCAGCGTGTATCGACATGTATATTCAAATGCTACCCAGCCTCACCATCAACAAACATGTCATGGAAAAAGCGGCGGCTTCGGGTTTTCTTAACGCCACGGACCTGGCAGATTATCTGGTCGGCAAGGGCATGCCCTTTAGAGAAGCCCATCGCTGTGTCGGCCGGGCGGTTAATGCCGCGCTTCAACAGAATAAAGAATTGCATGATCTCAACCTCGAGGAGCTGCAATCGTTTTCGGCGCTGATTCAGGAGGACATTTTCGATTCGTTGAACTTAAAGCAGCTCATCGATCGGCGAACATCATTTGGCGGGACCGCATCAAAGCGCGTGGCGGCGGCCATCAAGAAAGCCGAACAGCAGCTGGGCAAGTTAGTTAAGCGTCTGGAAATATCTAAAGCCAAATGAAAATACCTGGCATTCTTTTAGGCATAGGCCTTTGTTGCAATCATGGAATAATGGGCACGAAGTGAAGCTTTAGCGCTATAGTGGAACGATGGATTAATGGGTTTTGAAAGGATATTATCCATTTTAAACTTTATAGATTGGCCGATTATTACCATTTACCCAATATCACAGTATCCCAAGACCCATTCTTCCAATATTCCAACATTCCACCATTCCAATTGTAAGCGAAGCGAACTACTTGAATGCTGGCCCATTAATATTTATTATGTACAGATTCATGCCATCGGTTAGGGATAACGTGTGAAAGGGTGCAGGAATAAAAAGCTGGGTGTCATCATCGTGATATTGGTGAGCATATATCTGTTAGTCTGCGGGTGCGGTAAGAAAGGTCCTCCGGTCCCTCCGCGTCGTGAAAAACCGCCGGCAATCGAGGATTTAAGCTATCGTTTGGATGGCAGTAGCCTGGAGCTGTCCTGGTCGGTTCCGGAAAAGGACAACCGCCGACAACCCGATTTGATCGGTTTCAAGGTTTATGTTTCCAAAGTAGCGCTGTCCGAAACCGATTGCGAAAATTGTCCGCTAAAGTTTAAAGCCATCGCTGATGTGCCGATTTTAAAAAAAACTGAACAAAAGCAGCTCATGTATTCCGAAACTCTGGAATCCGGTTATCAATATGTTTATATGGTTCGTGGCTATAGCGAGGACGGCTTGATCAGTGAGGATTCAAATTATATTGATTTTATTATTGAGTAATATGATACGGACTGTTCCGGACCAAAGTTTTGATTCCAGGTGTCGCTGAGTTTGTATCGTCAATAAAAAAAGGTTATCCCATGCACCATTTTCAGTACCGAGATAAACAATTGTATTGTGAAGATGTTCCGATTAAGAAAATCGCCGAAAAGGTCGGCACGCCTTTTTATTTATACAGTTATGCGACCCTAAGGCGTCATTATTTCGCATTTGATTCGGCCTTTGAAGGTGTCAACAAGCTTATCTGCTATTCTGCCAAAGCCAACACCAATCGCGCAATACTTAATTTATTTGCCCGCCTGGGTTGCGGTCTCGACATTGTTTCCGGCGGCGAGCTTTATCGCGGGATCAGCGCCGGATTTTCCCCCGAAAAAATTGTTTATTCCGGCGTGGGAAAGCGCATTGACGAAATTGATTACGCTCTGAAGTGCGGTATTCTGATGTTTAACGTCGAGTCGCTGGATGAGATGCAGCGTATCGATGAGAGGGCACGACTGCTGAAAAAGAAGGCGCAGGTGGCCATTCGGGTAAATCCTGATGTGGACCCTAAGACCCACCCATACATATCCACCGGTCTGAAAAAAAACAAATTCGGAATTGATATGGAAGCCGCGCTGAAGGGCTATAAGCTGGCCAGCCAGTTGGATCATATCGAAATTGTCGGTATCGATTGTCACATTGGATCGCAAATTACCGAAGCCGAACCCTTTGATCATGCGCTTAAGAGTCTTAAAGCGTTGATTGACAAACTCAAACAACTCGGTATTACCATTAGCTATCTGGACATGGGGGGTGGCCTTGGAATCACTTATGAAAATGAAACCCCGCCGTCTCTTGGCGAATATGCGAATGCCATTGTCACTGAGCTTGACGACCCCGGGCTTTGCCTCATTCTGGAGCCGGGCAGAGTTTTGGTTGGAAATGCCGGCATTCTGGTGACCCGTGTGCTTTATCGTAAAACCGGCAGTTCCAAAGATTTTGTCATCGTCGATGCCGGTATGAATGATTTATTGCGGCCGACGCTGTACAATGCTTACCATGCCATTGAACCGGTACAAAAGGTGGATGGCAGTTTGATGGTTGCCGATGTCGTTGGGCCAATTTGTGAGAGCGGAGATTTTTTAGCGGTTGACCGCGGCATTGCGGATGTCGCCGGCGGTGATCTGTTAGCCGTCATGAGCACCGGCGCCTACGGTTATGTAATGTCATCAAATTACTGCTCGCGCCCCCGGGTTGCCGAAATCATGGTAAAAGGCAACCAGTTTGAGATCGTTAAGAGACGAGAAAATTATGATGATCTGGTCAAAGGCGAGTCGATTCCTGCCTTCATCGATGAATGATCGGGTGTAAACAGGTTTTGGAAGACCGGACTCTAAACCAACTGGATAGATTATGGATCACATACCATTTTTTAAAATGAGT
>JASFPE010000314.1:0-7048 GCA_050116155.1 Desulfobacterales bacterium | reverse complement strand
TTAAACAGAATTGAATTCTCTTTGTTGAAATATAATAGCAAGTACCATATGTCAAGGTTTATATCACAATTCAATCAAAATAGCCCGCGCGGGAGCACCATCACCGTCCCGAATCTTCAAAGGAAGGCAGATAAGATAATAATCCCCAGCCGAAATATGTCCTAAATTCAACCCTTCAATCAGAATGATGCCTTTCCCTAAAAGTATGTGATGGACCGGCCTGCTGATGTTATCAAATTCGTCCACAATAAGATAATCCAATCCCACTGCAGCGACGCCGGTGTCTTTTAATACTTCGGCGGCTTCGCTGGTCAGATACACGTAATCTTTACGAAAATCTCTGTTTGTCAATAACTCAGAATTTCGGGTTTTAAATAGCACAATATCGCCCGGGGCAATTTTTAGTGATTGAATATCAATGGCATCTATCTTTTCGGATACATTCAACTCATAAACACTGGCATTCCCGATAATTCTAGAGAAAGGAATTTTGTCGATGCTGTCCATATCTCCCACAAAATGGTTTGGCGCATCCACATGGGTGCCCGTATGAGAAGTCATCATCAGTTTAGATACATTTGATCGATCCCCGCGCTCAATGCTGGATAAGATCTCTTTGCGAAAGCGAGGTTGGCCGGGGAAACTCAGGGTATCTGAGGATAGAGAAATTGAAATATCAAATACTCTTTTTTCCTCCTTATCCCAAAATGTTATAGAATCATTTAATGTAATACTCAACTTATTCCTCCTTTTCGCCAAAGTCTTTGTTTTTAACTATCTAAATTCAAGATGTGGATCTTATGTCAAGAAAAAAGTGAAGCACATCCCCGAACCAGAAAGCATAAAACGCAAATCGTCTATGAGTAAAAAATCTCCTTCCAACCACATGAAGGCAATTTTGTGCTGTACAAAAGAAAAAAATTTTGCCAGTTAGAACAATTTAACGGTTGATTGATTTGTATATTTATTAAATTTAAAAAGGGGGGAAATATGGAAATTAAGGTCATCGATACGTTTAAAGATTCCGAACAGGTCTGGATCGGACTTGAAGAAGAGGGATTGCGGCGTAAAGTATTTCGCAGTGTAAATGAGGCCCAGGTGGGTGCCAAGAAAATTGTGGCCGGAATGGCCATCTTCGAGCCCGGTGAACGCTGTGCGCCCCATCATCATCCGGATTCAGAGGAATTTAATTTCATCGTTAAAGGAAGCGGAATTGTCATCGATGGAACGAACAAAAAGGAAACGAGATTCAAATTACACGATTTTATATTCATCCCGGAGGGCGTGGAACACGTGCATTACAATGATGGCAATGAACCTTTATTGCTTCTATTTGCTTATGCGCCCCCCGGAGAACTGCCAACAAGATGATTTTGCCGGGAAGTAAAAAAATACCCGTTAAAATGAAAGCTCCACCGGTTCCGCCGTGTCACCCGATTTAAGAATGGCCTGAGCCACTGCCAGCGACCGCAATGCATCTTCACCGCTGGTTCTGGGGTCTTCCTTTCCTCTGATAACCCGGCAAAAGTGATCCAGCTGCCGAATCAACGGATCGCGATGGTCGACATGGATATGTTCTGTTGCCAGTGGATACTGCCATCCCGCCTGTTGAGGGTCCTCGTAACGGACCACGCGCATATCCGGGAAGGCCAGGGATCCCTCCGTACCAAAAAACAGGTAACAATTATCATTCGTGCGAAAATAATAGGGATTTTCACCGGTTGTGGCTTCATACGACCAATTAGATGGCACGCAATCGGAGACGACCATACTTGCGACAGCTCCATCAGAAAAACGCAAAGAGACACTGGCCGTGTCTTCCACTTCAAATCCTCTCACGCCTGAACTGATTTCTGCGTAAACTCTTTTAATTTCACCGCAAATATAGCGCAGATTATCGATATCATGAATCAAATTGATCAAGACCGGTCCGCCGCCAGGCTGCTTTCGCCAGTCAATTTGAAAATAGTCCAATGGTTTCAAAAGCACCCAAAGCACCGATACCGCAACCAGCTTTCCGATTTTGCCCTGTTTAATTGCCCGGCATGTTGTTTCCACCAATGGATTAAACCGCCGATGGTGTCCCACCAATAGTCGGACATTGTTTTCCCGGGCACTTTCAACAAGCTTCCAGGCGTCCGGCAAATCCGCCGCGATGGGTTTTTCCACGAAGAGGTGCACACCGCGCCGTGCACAGGCCACTCCCACTGTGGTGTGTGATTCAGTGGGCGTTGCGATGATGACCCCTTCAGGAGATTCGGCTGCTATCATTTCCTCATAATCGGCGTAATAATTCACACCCAGCTCGTCCGCTAACGCTTTCGATGCCGGATTAACATCGCTGATACCGACCAGCCGACAACCATCAAAATTATCGGACATAACAGCATGTTTTTTTCCAATAAGTCCCGCCCCGATAAGCCCCAAGCTGACCGCAGGTTGACCGTCACGTATTTTATCAGAACGTTCCATTATTGCTTCCTTAAAACATACGCGTATTTTTTGAATTCAGAAGGTCTCCGTATTGTAAAACTCACCAAAAATATCCTCATCAGAAGGCCGGTCTTCCGGGATTGGCCGACTCACCCAAGTCACGTTCATGTAATGCTTCAGCGAGATGTTTTCAGTGGTAATGTTTCCGCCCCAGGTTCCACAGCCCAGACTCGACGTCATCGGCATGCCGTTGGAAAAGGCACCGGCGTTGGCTTTGGATTGGGGCTGGCGCACCATCATGCGACTGACGGGAGCAACAAGCGCCAGTTGATCAATGTGCTCGTCATCAAATGAATAAATACCACAGGAATGCCCCTTGCCGCCCACCTCGTAAATCTGCTTGACCATCTGCAGGGCTGTCTCAAAACCGCTGTATTTGAAAATAGCCATGACCGGAGAAAGCTTTTCGCTGGAAAACAGGTGTTCTTTGCCGATGTGCTCTTCTTTGATCATGATAAAGGTTTTGCCGGCGGGTATTTGAAATCCGGCCATTTCGGCGATTTTGGCGGCCGGTCGGGCGATGGTATCAAAGGTTCGGTGCCCTTCGGCATCCCAAAGAACCGCCCCCAAGAGCTTCTTTTCATCTTCCGTGGCAAGGTATCCGCCTTCCTTTTGAAGCTGCTCCAGGAGCCTGTCATAGATGGTGGCTTCCACCAGCAGATTGCCATCTGCGGAACATCCGGACCCGTTATCCGATGTTTTGCTGAGCCGCGTGTTTCTGGCCGCCTCCTCAATATCGGCGGTTTCATCGATCACCATGGTCGAATTACCCGCCCCGACCCCGTAAGCCGGCTTGCCGGAGCTGTATGCGGCTTTGACCATCGCGGCCCCGCCAGTGGCAATCGTCAGATCACAGATGGACATTAAATGCTGCGCCAGCGGAATACTCGGTCGTTCGATGCACTGGAAGACGTCCTCGGGTACGACCTGCTTCTTGAGCGCCGCACGCATAATTCGCACGGTTTCATGGGTTGTCTTTTTACTGCGGGGGTGAGGAGAAAAAATGATCGCATTCTTACACTTCAAGGCGTAAATGCCGTTGCCGGGCGGGGTCAGGGCCGGATTCGTAGTGGGAACCAGACAGGCGATAACGCCCACAGGCTTGGCATACTTGACAATTCCCTTTTGCGGGTTTTCCTCGATAATTCCCATACTCTTTTGTCTGAGCGCATCCCGCAGAATACCGATGATTTTAAATCGCTTGTTTGGCCTGCCTTCCCAGTCTCCCAGACCACTTTCTTCCACACCCATACGGCCCAGACGGGTGAAGGTCTCCTCGTTTGCCGTCGCCCAACCCACGGCCTGGCACAATCTGTCCACCGTGGCCTGGTCATAGCCCTCGATGGTCTTCATGGTTGCCCGGGCTTTTTGCAGCAGGTCCTGGGCATATTGTTTTTCTTCTTCCGTAATGGGTCTTGGCATTTTTACCTCCTAGCAAAAAACACTCCCCTTTAATCCTAAATGTATTAAAGCATAATCTAATTAGATATCCACGTTTCGAATATAATAGAGTTTTACGAATTTCTTTCAATACTGGTAGATATCGAGAATATCCCAGTAGCCATCGGTCGGGACCCCCACGTCGCGGTCCATGATCACATCCAGCAAAACCGGTACATTGGCATTAAAGGCCCGCTCCAGAGCCGGTCGCAGTTGATCCGGTTTATCTATCAGAATGCCTTCGATGCCAAAGGCCCTGGCCACCGCCGCAAAATCCGGATTGTAATCTTCCTGAGTCTCATGGCAGATGAACCGCGTGCCGATGTTGCGACCGTAGGCCTGGTTTTGCAATCCGTAGATGGTACCGTAAGCACGGTTGTTCATTACCAGCCACACAGCCGATATATTGCGTTCCTTGGCCGTGGCCAGAACTCCGAGCACCGAGCTCATGGCACCATCGCCGATCAGGGTGATCACCGGCTTGCCCGGCGCCCCCAGCTTGGCTCCGATCACCGCCGCCGGGCCAAAGCCCATGGTGGCCAGACCTGATGGCGGCAGATGTGTCATGGGGTTATATACGGGAAATTGCTGGGCCAAACCGTTTTTGTTCCAGCCCACATCGGTGACCACAATACCGTCTTTGGGAAGCAGTGCTCTCACCTCAGCCAAAATCCGCTCCGGCCGAATGGGTACGGCATCCGATGCGTTGTGAACCGCGACCTCCTGGCGCCAGGCGGTCATCTCATCGGCAATTTGCTGCAGGCGTGAATCCTCCTTCCAGGAGTAACCTTTCTTGGCATCGGCGACACCGGCGACAACATCGTCGAGAACAGCGCCGGCGTCTCCCAGGATACCGATTTCAACCGGGTAGTTTTTGCCGATTTCCTGGTCATCCACATCGATCTGAATGACTTTGGTCGGCCCGATGGCAAAGGTATGTTCAGATATCCACGAAGAGCTGCTGGCTTCCGCAAATCGGGTGCCGATGGCCAGAATCACATCGGCTTCCCGGCACAGGCGATTGGCCGTCGGAGTGCCCCAGAATCCGGTCATGCCCACCGCCAGCGGATGATCATCACTGATGGCCCCCTTGCCCATCAGACTATAGGCCACGGGTGCACCCAGCGCTTCAGCCAGCGGTGCGATGTTGCCGGAAGCCTCGGAAAGAATCACCCCGCCCCCGGCGTAAATCAGTGGTCTTTCGGCCTCGACCAGAAGTTTCACGGCGCGTTCAATCGTCTGCTGGTCGCCGCGAATCCGCCGTCCGCTCGGCATGTGAGCCGCCATGTCCGGAATTTCGACATCGGCCCGCCGCGAGAAAAAATCCATGGGCACATCCACCAGAACCGGACCGGGACGGCCGGAAGAGGCGATGGCAAACGCCCGGGCCAAAATACCCGGTAAGGCCTCGGTGCGGTGCACCCGCCAGGCGCGCTTGACAAAGGGCTTGTAAATCTCATACTGGGTTGCATCGCCGTGCATCTTAAATTCCTGATGGGCGTCGCGTCCAAAATGTTGGCTGGGAATATCCCCGGCAATGACCACCATCGCCGTGGAATCCAGCGCAGCATTGGCCACCCCGGTAGTAGCGTTGGTAAAACCCGGCCCCAAATGCGTTAATACCACTGCCGGTTTGTGCGTCACCCGAAAATAACCATCGCCGGCATGGGCG
Source organism: Desulfobacterales bacterium (assembly GCA_050116155.1). GTDB lineage: Bacteria > Desulfobacterota > Desulfobacteria > Desulfobacterales > JAHEIW01. The sequence goes on along the minus strand of JASFPE010000314.1, from coordinate 1,443 downwards.
GCCATCTGCTCATGTCTGAATGAGATGAATTCGATGGAAGAATCAATCAAGGGATCCATCATTCCGATGACCGTGTGCCCGCAGAGTCCGAAAACATATTCCACCCCGGCTGATTCGAGGCATTTGACGACAATCTCACCTCCGGTAAGCATAACATTCCCTCCTTTTCATTATTTGGTCGGCAGTACCCCCGGGGGCGCATAGGCCCACAGCAGGAAAAGCGGCTCATCCGTATCATTGTAATGGATGTGCTCAACCCCATCGGGTATCCACATGAAATCATGAAGCCCAAAACGGGTCTCTTTATTGTGGGTCACATCATAGGCGATCCCGCCGCCTTTGACCACAAAATTAATTTCTTCCGAACCCGGATGAGAGTGCGCCGCGCAACGTTCGCCGGGTTCAAATATGGTCAGACCGGCAACGATGTTTTTCGCTCCCAGTTGGGCCTCGTCAACAGCCCGAAATACTTTACGTCGATGACCTTCCTGCTCCAGTCCAAGCCAGATCTGCTCGGCTTCTTTGTAGGTTTTAATGACCTTGATCTCCATCTGTTTCTCCTTTCATCCTCTTGATATTCTATTCAACCCTATTCTTTGCGAGTATCAACGGGCCCCTTCTAGAACCTATCTCAAAAATGTGGATATAGGTTCTAATCATTGTCTCGAATCAAATCCCAAGCGGCTCTGAGACCCAGCAGGTAGCTGTTCACCCCGAAACCGGTGATCTGCCCCTGGGCCAGGGGGGCAATTACAGAATAATGTCTAAACTTTTCCCGTGTGTGAACATGGGACATATGGACCTCAACGATCGGCACCTTAAGAATGCCCAGCGCGTCCATGACGGCATAACTGTAATGGGTCCACGCCCCGGCATTAATCACGATCGCATCAACTCCTTGCTCATGGGCCCAGTGGATTTTTTCCACCATTTCGCCCTCATGATTTGTCTGGAAGCACTCTGCCGCAAATCCGAGCTCCGAAGCTAAAACTTCAATTTTTTCATCGATCTCCTTTAAGGTTATCGTACCGTACTGGGCGGGGTCCCGTTTACCGAACATGTTCAGGTTAACCCCATGAAGAACGAGCACTTTTTTCATGTTTTCCCCCTGATTGTATTTTTTAGTTGCGTTATTAAAACCAATTATGTAATTCTATCAATCAGAATAATTTTCCGATAGGCAGAATATTAGTAGCCTCATTACTTGTCAACCCTTTCTTCAAGATGGAGGCATTATGAAAGCAGCCGTGTTGGTCCAGCCGCGCAAGATAGAGATAAAAAACGTCCAAGCTCCTGAACCGGGACCGGATGAAGTAATAATCCGCGTAATCCTGGCCGGAATCTGCGGATCGGACTATTCGCTTTATAACGATAAATTTGACGTTCCTCTGCCCGTTATTCCAGGGCACGAAGCCATCGGTCGGATTGAAAAACTCGGGCCTG
>JASFPE010000313.1:0-7059 GCA_050116155.1 Desulfobacterales bacterium | reverse complement strand
ACAGGTGGCCATCACAGCCGGAAGTCGTGGGGTTGCCAATATCGCCGATATCATCAAGGCAATTGTTGAATTTATGAAATCTCTTCAAGCCAAACCCTTCGTCTTTCCGGCCATGGGAAGCCACGGCGGAGCAACTGCCGAGGGACAGGTCGCTATCCTGGAGCAGTTAGGGGTTACAGAATCCTATGTGAAGGCACCCATTTATGCCTCCATGGAAGTTGAGGAGATCAGCCAAACCCAAGATGGCGTAGCGGTATTTATCGACAGACATGCATATTCCGCCGATCACATCATCGTCGTAAATCGAATTAAATGCCATACAAAATTTAAGGCCGAGGTGGAAAGCGGATTGATGAAGATGATGGCCATCGGCATGGGCAAACAAAAGGGCGCCGAGCTTTACCATAAAGCCGCCATACAGTATGGCTTTGCAAAAATTATCGTGGAAGCAGGCCGTGAAGTAATAAGGCAGGCGCCGATATTATGCGGATTGGGAATTATTGAAAACGGATATGGAGCCACGGCAAAGATCATGGCCGTGCAGGCTGAAGAAATTGAGAGTAAAGAGAAGGAACTTTTATTGCAGGCCAAAAAACTGATGGCCAAACTCCCTTTCAACGAGATAGATCTTCTCATCGTTGATCAAATGGGAAAAGATATCAGTGGCGTGGGCATAGACCCGAATATTACCGGAAGGAATAAAGATTTGTTAGGTGTTTTTCCTCACCCCGCGCAGGTAAAAAGACTCTTCGTGCGAGATTTAACCGATAAGAGCAAGGGCAATGCAATTGGGATCGGTTTGGCCGATATTACCACCAAAAGACTGGTGGATAAGATCGACCATCATGCGACTTACATAAACAGCATTACCGGTATCAGCATAGAGAAAGCCGCCATTCCCATGTTTGTAGAAAACGATCGAAGGGCAATTGAAATCGCTTTGGGATCCATCGGCTTGATTTCACCAAACGATAGTAAAATCGTACGGATAAAAAATACGCTGGAATTAGAAACGGTCGAGGTATCCGAAACCTTTGCCGAAGAGCTTCAACAAAGATCAGATCTGGAAATTCTTGATGGTCCAAGTCCAATCGTATTTTCCAGCGACGGTAATCTCCCATCATTATAGATAAGTCCTTAATATAAACAATTTAGGTGTCAGATGTCGGGTGTCAGGGAAAAAGCATGGTGCATGGGGTAAAGAATTAATGATTCAAGCGCAGAAGTTACGCAATTGGCTTTCTTTTCGGAATGCATAAAAAATTGAGCAATGAAATTACGGGTGCCCTGACCGGCAAGGGGTAGAGACGAGCATTGTTCAGAAATATCGCATTAAGATTAGTTCAAGATTAGGCCGTTTTGCGATTTTCCAACCCAGTATTCCATCATTCCATTTGACCTTGAAACACGATCGCCAGCACAAGAACAACAATTCGAACGAATTGTAACAATTCCGAGACGTTTAATAAAAATGAGTGATCGAGAGATCACTCATTTTTACAGTGATCGGATTTCCTGGCGCATAAATACGGTGTAGGATATGGCAAAGCAGATGACCGTAATGGCGACCAGGGAGATAATATACGGCACCACAAGCAGAATACTCTGGCTCAAGGGCAAGGGGCCTGAAAATCGGGTCATGGATATGCTCTCCATAGGCCCCACGGATATCATGGATCGGGTAGATTTGCGCATGGGATCGATGATGGTGGCGGTTGCATCTGTGTATAGTTCCATGGGCGATGTCAGTGAAAATGCCTTTACGATTCTTGCCCGCTGCATGACTTTGTCCGGGTCGGATTCAGTCGAATCCGAAGATAGTGCATTGGCCAGTACGTTGGCTCCCAGTGAAACAAAAAATGAAAAGAATATCCACATGGCCAATGCGGCCAGGGCAGATGTGGCCGTGCTGCGGAATACGATCGAAAAAAGGATGGCTACGCCCAGCCACAGAGAAATATAAATAATGCTGATAATTAAATAGATAAAAATTCTCCAGAGTTCTTCAAACCCTGGAACAATTCCCATAATCAATAGGCCCAGACCGGTGATGACCAATACGATGGAGACCATCATCACTGCGATCATCACCACGCCGGCTAGAAATTTGCCGTTAATGACCACATCTCGATAAATCGGTTGCGACAACAGTTTGCTGAGGGTGCCTTCGTTTCTTTCCCTATTGATGGTGTCGAAACCCAACACCAGACCCACCAGCGGTCCGAAAAATGCCACAAACTGCACCAACGAAAACAAGGCTCCGGTTGAGGTAAAGAGCATCAAAAATATAAACCGGGGCTTGGCGACACCCGCGAGTTCATTTTTGATATTGATCCCTACCATGTAGGCCGTGATCAGGCTGAGCATGGCGATTAATGCAAATATGATGGTAAATCGATAACTGCTGAAGTGATCGGCCAATTCCTTTTTTATAATGGTTGTCAACCCCTGTGCCATTACGCCTCCTGGAAATACTTCATGTAAATTTCTTCAAGGGAGAATTTCTCACTACCGACTCCGAACTTTTCCTTTGCCAATTGCGCCATGGGCCCTTGCGCAACCATTTTGCCTTTGATCATGATGCCAATGCGGTGACAGATTTTCTGGACCTGCTGCAGCATATGGCTGGAAAGCAGAATCGTCATGTGCTTGTCACGGGCCAGACTTTGAATTAATTCTATCATGCGATTGGTGGCATCCGGGTCAAGACCCAGGGTGGGCTCATCGAGGAAAGCCACCTTTGAATCTTTGATCAAAAGTTCGGCAATACCCAGCCGCTGGCGCATGCCCCGGGAATAGGCGCCAATTTTCTTCTCCGCCTCCTCGATCAGACCAACGGTTTGAAGTGCATTTTCAATTCGTTCCTCGGCCACCTGGCCGCGCACCTCATTGAGTTCGCCGACAAAACGGAGCATTTGGCGTGAATTCAAGTCGACATAAAATCCCATATTTTCCTGTAAATAGCCTATTTTTGCCTTCACCTTGATAGGATCCCGGGTCGGATCGATTCCCAGGACAGTGGCTTTGCCACTGGTCGGTTCCGTCAATCCCAGCAACATCAACAAAGTGGTTGTTTTTCCGGCACCATTTGGCCCCAGGAACCCGAAGATTTCCCCTTCATTTACGCTAAACGAAAGCTGATCCACGGCAGCCTGGCCGTTATATATTTTCGTAAGCTCATGGGTCTCAATGATTGTTTTTGTGCTCATGTTAACGCCTTCCTAACCAGCGAAATAGTCCGAATAAACCGATGATCACCACCACAATGATGCCGATGCCGATCCAACCCCAGGCGGCTGAGGCTTTGACGGTGGTACGAAACTCGATAACCTTGTTGTTTTTTTCGCCTTCCACGTTAACGCTGACAGAATAATCCCCGACGAGGGCATCCTCGTAAGGTGTGATGGTGAGTTCCACCTGTTTGATTTCGTCCGGTTTAATCAGATCGATATTTTCCGGATTGAATTCTACTTTCCAGTTCTCCGGTTTAAAAGACATAAACTTGATGTTTTGGTTTGCCGCCGAGCCTGTGTTTTTAACATAAAACGATATATTGGCCGGTTTACCCTGCCGGGCATCGAGAGACAACAAACCGTTGGGAGTGCCGACCTCCAGACCATAGGTTCCCGTAAGGATGACCACCAATGTAGCTTCTGCTTTGGCGTCACTGGAGGCCACCCGGACATTGATGGGATATTCTCCGGCCTGGGCACCCATTGCCGGCTTCACTTCCACAGCTACCGAAGTACTCTGCTTTGATTTTATCCGCAGGCTTGAAATGAATTTGGATTCATAAGCCGGTTTAAAATTAACATCCCAGCCTTGCGGTCCCTGGGCGAACAGATCAAATACTGCGTCTTCGTCCAGTTTGCTGTCCACCTCTACGGAAAACTCAAAAGTGGCATCCGAGGGGCCCCGCAGCACCGGATACGAGGTGGTTAATTTAACGCCTTTAGATTCTTTTTTGCCTGCCTCGCCCTCTCTGATGGACACCATAATGGTTTGGGCCATATTAAATTTGCCATCCGGCGTTTTGGCGGCAATGCGAAACTCATATTTTCCGGGTTGCACGTTTTCATCCGGCTCGGCTTCAAAAGTGAGGGTTTTATCATCTGCAGAGGGCACATGTACCCCCGAAACGTCAAATCGGTATGTTTTAACTCTGGCCTGCCATCCCTCGGGTTTTTGTTCGACCCAAACCTCGACATTTTCATCCTTTTTGCCTTTATTGTAGAAGATGATATCCATACTGACATCGTCATCTTTGGTGATTTCGACACCCGGGTATTCGACGGCCATTAATACCAGCCTTTCCGGCCTGTTTTTATCATCTTCATCTGCGGCAAAACTAAGGTTCTGGTTCAGGACCAAACCAAGGATCACCAGAGAAATAAGCAACCAGAGTTTACCCAACGCTTCCTTCTTCATACTTTATCCTCCCGTATTTTTTATTAAACCTGTGCTAATGATCAGAGAACCACAGCAGGATTGACAATGAAATAAACATGTCACATAAAGCGATTAGCCCTTTGAGTCAATATTTATTTTAGATTTTATCATTGAGGTACTGGATTTTTGGGTGTGAAAATGGGACCAGAATTTTTTCTAAAAATTTTCATCATTCAATCATCCGGTATTTAATGAAAATTGAAGAAAAAAATTTGATTGTCAGCATAAATTCAGTTTATTAATACGCGTATCGAATATTTTTAGAAAAAAATTTAAATCAAATTTTTTTCGTGTCAAGGGGCAGAACCGGGAATTTTTTTGCAGAGATTGTTTGCCTTCTGTTGAGCGACTGCGTTGATCGTAAATATCAAATGGTGTATCCGGACCAATTAGAAGTTGTTTCAAAACCATGCGGAACTTATTAAAAGATAATTCCACCCTGATTGAGCACATTATACAGGTGCTTTATGAAAAAAATACAAGCGGGCCTATCTTCCCGCAAGAAGGCATTGATTTGAACACTGCCTCAGCGGTGATGTTCTTGCTGGGTAAGTTGCCGAAAACGCATCCAAATGCGGGCGAGCCGAGTTTAATATTAAATAAACGTTCGGTTAAAGTTAAACAACCCGGCGATCTGTGCTGCCCCGGCGGGAGCATTGCGCCGCATTTGGATTCTTTTCTGGTCTGGATTTTAAAATTGCCGTTCATGCCGCTGAAAAGGTGGTCTTATTGGTCCCATTGGTGCCGTCAGAGACCCCGGGAAGCTCAGTTATTGGCTCTATTATTCGCCACCTGTTTGCGCGAGAGTTTTGAAGAGATGCGTTTAAACCCTTTCGGTGTCAAATTCCTGGGTTTGCTTCCTCCCCAATCGCTGGTAATGTTTGATCGCGTGATCTATCCCCTGGTGGCGTGGGTGAACCACCAGTATCGCTTCTACCCGAATTGGGAAGTGGAAAAAGTAATTTATATTCCCCTGCGTGATCTGTTAAATCCTGAAAATTATGTCCGTTATCGATTAGAGATGGGCGGCCTATCCGATCCTGGACAGCCTTCACCAACAAATGATTTTGGCGGTTTCAGATTCGTCTTTCAGGATGAACCTGAACTGTTGTGGGGCGCTACCTATCGTTTCACCACCGCCTTCCTTGATTATATGTTTGGATTTACGGCTCCCGAAATTACCTCTCGTCCGGTGGTTAATGGAATCCTGGATCGGAATTATCTTACGGGAAAGCAATAAGGAGTCACGCGTTGCGCGTTACGGGATACGGGTCGCGAGTTCCGAGTTCTGAGTTACGCGTTTCGAGTTGCGATTTGTTTAATAATCATTTTGAACTCCTGACACGAAATTCCTATCGCGTAACGCGTGACCCGCAGCGCGTAACCCGAAACTTTTTTAATTGACTTCTATAGAAGAATTCTATAATATACGAATAGAAGAATTCTTTAACAGTAGACAATAGAACGGGATCAAAATGCGGAAAATCGCGATCGCCATGGCCAAAGGCGGTGTTGGGAAAACCACCACTGCCGTAAATTTGGCTCACGGACTTGCCAATCATGGGTATCGGGTGTTGCTGGTTGATTGTGATACCCAGGGGCAGACATCAAAATTTTTAGGCCTGACTCCCCAATACGGGCTTTATGAGTTTATCACCGAGCGCGCTGAAAATGGGGATCATATTTCCAAAAATGATGCCATCCATGAATGCCGGCAAAATCTGTGGCTGTTGTGCGGAGGTATCCGACTCGTCGAGCTTAAAAATTGGCTCGGTGAGCAACCCCGGGATGTGAGGCAAACCATCTTGAAAAACGAACTGATCCCGAAGAAGGGATCTTTGGATTATCTCATATTTGATTGTGCACCGGGATGGGATGTTTTAAGTGTCAATATTCTAATGGCCGCTAATGAAGTCCTCTGTCCGGTAGCATTGCAGGGGCCTTCGCTGGAAGGGTTGAAGACTTTTTTTCGGTATTTGCAATCCGTGCAAAAATTAAATCCGGATCTGCGCCTCAAATACGTCTTACCCACTATGTTTGACCGGCGCACCCGGCAAAGTTATGAAATTTTTCATCAGCTTCGGAAATACTTTAACCGGCAGATATGCGATCCGATTCACTACAATGTGCGTTTATCTGAGGCACCGGTTCATGGCCAAACTATTTTTGAATACCGGCGGCATGCCACAGGAGCACATGATTATGATAAATTGATCAGGAGGGTTATAAACGATGGCAACCCATAGAAAAGAAACTCCGAATTTTTTCGAAGACCGAACGATCGATCCGGTTGAAACGGCAACCGGCCATGGGAAAAGATCCAAGGGACGGTCGTCGGTTTCAACACAAAAAAAGAAAGCCGGTTTCTATATTTCCACAGGTATTTTGGAGCGCTTTTCCCGTAAGTTTTATGAATTAAAGCTCGCGGGGGTTGGCATCGACAATAAGTCCACATTGCTGGAATTGGCTCTGAATTTTGCATTGGACGATATGGATAGAGGCACACAAAGTCAGATTTTGAAAAGCATTGGGACTTAAATCTACAGTGTACTATCAAATGCATGATGCTCGATCCTCGATTCTGGATACGCGATCGAGCATCCAGTATCC
>JASFPE010000312.1:0-7081 GCA_050116155.1 Desulfobacterales bacterium | reverse complement strand
AAGCCGGCCATTTTAAGGCAGCCAACAGCACGCGTAAACTCTTCTTCGGACACCTTTTTATCAAATTCCTTTCGGTGATCAAATTCAGCAGTTTCAAGCCCCAGCCTCAGGGTCGTAAAGCCGGCGTTGCGCATCAACCGTGCGGTAGAATTATTTATTCCCCGGATATGAACGGCATTGGGTGTATGAAAACGAACCTTTATTTTGGATTCGATAATGCGTTCCAATACGGGAATGGCATGCTGCTCGGCATCCACTAAAAACGCATCATCGTATAGCACAAAATCATTTACCCCAAACTTATTATGCCAGTACTCGATTTCTTCTATGATCGATTGAGGGCTGCGAAGCATGCGTTTTGGTTCTAACAGAGATGATGCGCAGTAAGCGCAATTAAAAGGACAGCCCCGTGAGGTTAAAAGTGGAATATAATTTATTTTGGTCTGTAAATCCAGTGCCGGGTAGGGGTAAGCGTCTATATCTTCAGGATCAAATTTTGGTTTTATTGAAAAATGTGTGTGAGATCCAATCAGAGAAAAAATATTGCTTTCGGCCGGTTCCACGAAAATCTGGTGGGCGCCTGAGCATTTTTGAGCATGTTCGGTGCACAGACGGGCATATATGCCGCCGAGTACAATGGGGGTTTTGGTAAAAATCGACTTGATATGTTTTATGGATTCCTGAACACCGGGATACCAATAGGTCATCAATGAAGTGACCATAACAAGATCAGGCCTGTCCTGCGCTTGAAGATCTTCCCTGAACCATTGCGGGGATATCCCATAGCGGGAAAAATACCGCGGTATGTCCCATAATATGGCAGGCTTCGAAATGCGGGTTTTGAGGTAGGGGCCGCGACCATAACGTGCGGATGAATCCGACGGGGGTGATTTGGGGTGGAACCGATTCAGGCAGTCGATATAAGACACTGAAACTCCATGGGATCTCAGCAGGGCGGCAATGATAAGCAGTCCCATCGGCTTGGCCCAGAAATCATATGCCGCAAAGTCATGTATCCACGGATTGACCAACAGAATGTGAGGTACGTCGCGTTTCATTAAACCTTATTTTAGTGAGTGTTTTGGAAAAGGGCAAGCTTTAGGGGGTATGATGATGAAATCCTTCCGACAAAGCAGGTGGTCTAAGCCCCCTATCCACTGTAATCGGCAGTTTTCGTCGACCATCCATCTTGACTTAACAATGCGTATCAGGTATTTGCATCAGTTGCTTACATTCTAGGTGCAAGGAAATTACATGAACGCAGCTCAAGTCTTCGACAAGGTTGTCTGGTCAACCTGCAACGTGAACTGCGGCAGCCGCTGCCCGGTGCGCCTCTCCGTCAAAGAGGGTAAGGTAGTGCGTATCGAGCCGGACAACACGGGCGAGGAGCCCTTCGGACCCCACGAAATCCGCGCCTGTCTGCGGGGGCGGGGTCTGCGCCCATGGGTCTACTCAAAAGAGCGCCTTCTGTATCCCCTCAAACGAGTTGGCAAGCGTGGACAGGGACGTTTCGAGCGCATATCCTGGAACCAGGCCCTGGACACCATCGCTGCCGAGTTGGGCCGTATAATAGAACAGTACGGAAATGAAGCGGTTTTCCGCATTTACGGCACCGGAAATCTGGGTGGGGTGGTCTCGAGCCGGGACCAAATAGACCGCCTGATGAACTTGTTGGGCGGCAGGCTGGATTTATACAACTCTTACAGCACGGCCCAAATCACCCACGCCATGATGTACACCTATGGCGACAATGATACCGGTAACCACATCAGCGATCTGGTTAACAGCAAGCTCGCAGTCTTCTTCGGCAACAACCCGGCCGAAACCCGCATGAGCGGGGGCGGCACCATCCGCGACCTGGTAGTGGCCAAACAAAAAAGCGGGGTGCGCATCATCGTAATAGATCCCCGACACACAGACACCGCCGCGGGATTTGCAGATGAGTGGATACCCATCCGTCCCGGTACGGACGCGGCCTTGGCGGGCGGGCTGGCCTATGTGCTGATTACCGAGGGATTGGTGGACCAGGATTTTTTAGGAAGTCATTGTCTGGGCTATGACCAAGCCACCATGCCCGAAGACATCCCGCCCGGCAACAGCTATAAGGACTACATTCTGGGCAACGGCCCGGACGGCATCTCAAAGACGCCGGCCTGGGCCGCGAGCATAAGCGGCATACCCGCCCGGCGTATCATCCAGCTTGCCCGGGAGATTGGCACTGCCAAGCCGGCTTACATAACCCAGGGATGGGGCCCCCAGCGTCATGCCGCCGGAGAGCAGAGCGCCCGGGCCATCTGCATGCTTCCAATCCTCACCGGCAACCTGGGGGTGCCCGGCGGCAACAGCGGTGACAGGGAAGGGCCCTTTGGTATTGACTTTCCGGGCATTCCGATGGGTGAAAACCCGGTCAAAACCGCAATCCCATGCTTCATGTGGACCAAGGCAATTGACGACCCTTACAACCTGACCGCGTTGAACAGCGGTCTATTGGGCAAGGAGTGCCTCGAGGCTCCGGTCAAGTTCATCTGGAGCTTTGCCAGCAACACCTTAATCAATCAGCATTCCGACATTAACCGCACTAAAAACATTCTGAGCGATGAGAAAAAATGCGAAATGATCGTGGTTATCGACAACATGATGACCGCCAGCGCACTTTTCGCTGACATCCTGTTGCCCGCCACCAGCAGCTTTGAGGAGAGCGATCTGTGCTACCAGAGCTATGGTATGGAGCTGGGTGCCTTGATCCTTCGCCAGAAGGCCATCGAGCCTTTGGGAGAATGCCGCACCCTGTTCGACATCTGTGCACAGGTGGCAGAGCGAATGGGGGTGGCAGAGGAATTCACCGAAGGACGTGGTCATGACCAGTGGGTGGAGTACATGTATCATCAGTGCCGCAAGGTCAAACCGGAGCTTCCCGAAGATTACCGTGATGCTGTCGAGACAGGGCTTTTCAAATGGGCCCGTCCGGGGGAACCCCACGTGGCAATGAGGGAATTCCGAGATGATCCCGTGAGGTACCCCCTGAATACACCATCGGGCAAGATCGAAATATTCTCTCCCCGGCTGTGGGACATGGCCCAAACCTGGGAGCTGCCCGAAGGCGATGTGATAACTGCTCTGCCCGAGTATCATTCCACCTGGGGCGATCCGGGCGCCTCCCAGGACCACCTTTATCCCTTGCAGTGTGTGGGGCATCACTACAAGCAACGTACCCATTCATCTTACGGAAACAACCCCTGGCTTGAGGAGACCGCGCCCCAAATGGTCTGGATGAATCCCCTGGATGCACAACAACGTGGTATCGGCCACGGGGATATGGTGCGTATCTTCAACCAGTTCGGCCAAACCCTAGTTCGGGCCAAAGTGACCCCGCGTATAATGCCAGGGGTGCTCTCGCTACCCCAAGGTGCCTGGCACCATGCTGGCCCGGAGGGGGTGGACCAGAACGGCTGCATCAACGTTCTAACCAGCCAGCGCCCTTCGCCGGTGGCCAAGGGCAACCCTCAGCATACCAACCTGGTGCAGGCCGAAAAGGCCGGGGAGGAGCAGTGATGCTTAAAAAGCCCGCGTTTTTCCTGGATGTTCAGATTTGCACCGGATGCAAAACCTGCATAATAGCCTGCAAAGACAAAAACGACCTGCCCATGGGGGTGCGCTGGCGGCGGGTGGTGGAGTTTGCAGGAGGCGACTGGATTGGCCGGGTGGACGGAACCTTCAGCCAGAGCGTATTCGCATATTACATCTCGGTGAGTTGCAACCATTGCCAGGACCCCATCTGCGTGCAATCCTGCCCCAGTACGGCCATGAACCAGGACGACCATGGTATTGTCACAGTGGACCCCCAAAAATGCCTGGGATGCCGCTACTGCGAATGGGTTTGCCCTTACTCGGCTCCTCAATTCGATGAGGACTTGGGCCAAATGACCAAGTGCGATTTTTGCCGCCAAGAACTTGAACAAGGAGGCGTCCCGGCCTGCGTGGCTGGATGTCCCACCAGAGCCTTAAAGTTCGGAGAATATGACGAGCTGGCTGCTCGATATGGTTCCAGTCCGCCCATGGCCCCGTTGCCTCCACCTGTACTGACCGAACCAAATTTCATTCTGGAGCCCCATCGGGATGCCAAGCCCGGGCTGACCCGGACAGGGGCTATATGCAACCCCGAGGAGGTGAAGGATGAATAATTGGAGCCTGGTTAGCTTCACCTTGTTTACCCAGAGCGCCATCGGCCTGGTCTGGGTCAGGGTGATGGGGCGTTGGTGCAGTGGAGGGATGCGATCAGATTATTTTGTCTGGCCCATGTCCATCGCCCTGATTCTGACCGGTCTTGGTTTGTATGCGGCGTTGGTCCATCTGACCAAGCCACGTCTGGCCCCCAATGCGCTTCGCAACCTATCAGCATCCTGGCTGAGCCGTGAGGTTCTATTGGTGCAGACCTTTGCCGGGGCTGTGGCATTGTTGATCCTGATATCGCTGCTGAATGCCTCATCGGGGCTGGTAGTTCTGGAGGCCGCAGCGTGCATGCTGGGCGCAGCGGCGCTGTTTGCCATGACCAGGGTTTATCTTCTCAAGACCGTACCGGTATGGAATTCTTCGGCCACCCTCCTGGAGTTTGCAGGCAGCGCCATGCTTTTGGGCGGAGCTCTGGGCGTAGTGCTCACGGCTTTCGGGGCCTCGGATCAGCCCGGCTGGAGCCCGGCGCTTATTGCGGCTGGAATTGGCATCTTGTTGGGTTTGATTCTAAAGCTTACGGCCATACCTCCGGCTCTGGCGGCCGAACAGGCCGCCCGGGCCCAAACCTGGTATGAGCCCACAGTCGCGACCCTTTCCATCGGCCGGGTGCTGACCCTTCGCGTTGGGTTAAATCTGGCTGGCCTGGTACTGATGCTGGCGACTATGAGCGTGTTCGGTCCAACATGGCTGTGGGCATGCCTTTCTCTGGCCTGCCTCGGCACCGGAGAGGTGGTGGGAAGGCGGCGCTTTTACAAAGCTTACAGGCGGCTAGGACTGTAAGTGTAAACGAACCGGAAGGTGCGGGCGCATTTTTTATACCCTCTTATAACTATCTCCTCAAATGGAGCTTACTGGCTTTAGTCGTCTTCATCAGAAGGGAAGTACACCATCGAGGTTTTTTTTAACTCTTCTTGGCTAAACAGAAGCGTGTAAGTATCAACGGCCGCAGCATCCGCCATTTTACGGGCAATTTTGCGGCATGCCGATTCATCATTGGCATGGACCATGGTATACAGATTATATGGCCACGAATCGGTAGGATTGCGTCGGTAGCAGTGGGATACCTGTTGGAAGGCGGCCATCTTTTCTCCGACTTTATCAATACGACCTTCGCTCACCTGCCAGGCCACCATTGCATTGGCTGAATATCCTGTTTGTTGGTGACGGAGAGTTGCACCAAATCGTCGAATAACCCCTCGTGCGCACAGATGTTTTAATGTATCCAACAAAGCCTCTTCGGATATTCCGAGTTTTTGAGAGATTTCGAGGTATGGCCGGGCGGTAACCGCCATGTCTTCCTGAATGGAGGCGATAATCTTTTTTTCTAGTTCCGTCAGCATATCACTTCCTAAAATGGTCAAAGGTTCGGGGTTCAAGGTATAAGGCCTGGGGCAGAGGGCATGGGGTTTACGAATTCGGAATGCGGAAAATCAAAGACTAAACACAAAACACTAAACACCAAATATCCTTTTGACTATAAATCCGAACTCCGAACTCAGACTTCTAAAGGCCTTTAACCCCATGCTCCACGCCCCAAGCCTTGTACGCTGACACCTGACACCTGAAACCATTTATTTTTCCGGGAACAAGCGCCGGATGTCGTCCTTGGTTGCCTTGCAGATTCCGCGCTCGGTAATGAATCCCGTGACAAGATTCGCCGGGGTTACATCAAATGCGAAATTGGCTGCCGGACTGGTATCCGGACAGATCAGCACACGGGTGGTTTTGTCATTATCGCGTCCGTGAACATATCTGATTTCATCGGGGTGGCGTTCTTCTATGGGGATTTCTTTAATCCCATCGCTAAGCGTCCAGTCAAACGTACTGGAAGGCAAAGCAACATAAAAGGGGACGTCGTTGTCATTGGCGGCCAGGGCTTTCAGGTATGTGCCGATTTTATTGGCTACATCACCGGTGCCCGTTGTGCGGTCGGTTCCGACGATGACCAAATCCACCTTGCCCTGCTGCATGAGATATCCGCCGGTATTATCGGAAATGATGGTATGATTAACGCCGTGCTTGCCCAACTCCCAGGCCGTCAGACGGGATCCCTGATTAAGCGGCCTGGTTTCATCGACCCACACATGCACATCGATGCCGCTATCGTAAGCCGCATAAATCGGTGCGGTTGCGGTGCCGTATTCGATGCATGCCAACCATCCGGCATTGCAGTGGGTTAGCACATTAACCGTTTTGCCTGCCTTTTTTTGGCTGATTTCACCGATCAACCCTAAGCCATGTTCACCGATTTTTTTGCAATTTTGCACTTCTTGCTCGGCAATCATCCCGGCCTGTGCTTTTGCCTCCTCAATTTTGGCATGTGGGTCGGGTATTGACAAAATTTCGGACAAGACCTTATCCACAGCCCAGGCAAGATTAACTGCTGTGGGTCTGGATGCTTTAATTCGATTGCTTTCTTTAATCAGGTAATCACTGTCTGTTGACTTTTCCGGCTTGTTAAGTGTGGCAAGATATACCCCATAGGCCCCAGTCACCCCAATCAGGGGGGCACCTCGGACGTACATTTCCCGGATGGCGCGAATCGTATCGTCGACGGTTTTCAGGTCCACAATCACAAATTCATGCGGAAGCTTGCGCTGGTCGATGATCTTTACGACTTTTTCCTTTTCATCGAGCCAAATCGTGCGAATGTCTTTACCGTCGACGTTCATAAAAGACCTTTGGTTTCGGGTGTCAGGTGTCAGGCGTCAGGCACAAAATGGTTTCAGGTGTCAGTGTTCAGGTGTCAGGGCATAAAGCATGGAGCATGGTGCAGAGGGCATGGGATAAAGGATAAAAGAATAAGAATCCGAGATTCAGGGTTTTTCGATTTTGGATTTCGGATTTTCAA
>JASFPE010000311.1:0-7083 GCA_050116155.1 Desulfobacterales bacterium | reverse complement strand
CTTCCCCGCTTTGCCATGAGCGATATTCTCCGCGCTGCGGACTGCGGGTGCTCTTCTTAGTAACAATTTTAAGCTTTTCAAGCTTCCTTAAAAATTCATCATCGAGGAAGGATTCAATTTGGTCATTCATTATTGAACTCTAAATTTTATGTGTCAAATTTCATCGTTCATTTACCTAGTGACAGGTACTCCAATTCGGAATGCGGAATGCGGAATAAATAAAGACCAAACAAGAGACCCAGAACGCGAAACGCGCACCTCGCAGCTCGTAACGCGCAACCCGTAAAACATAAATTGACCTTTACGTTTCCGCATTCCGCATTCCCACTTCCGAATTCGAAAGGCTTCATGCTAATGCCCTGAACATTGTTATTCCAGAAACCTACGGCCTTTTGACACTACCTAGTATTTCCTCGACCACATGATCCACATCAATCCCTTCGGTTTCGCCCCTGATATTTAACGCTATCCGATGGCGCAGGGCCGGTTTAGCAACATCGTTGATGTCTTCAATCGAAACGTTGTAGCGCCCATCTATCAATGCCGATACTTTACCGGCCAAGATCATGCTCTGCACACCCCGGGGGCTCGCACCGAACAGGACATATTCCTTTATCAGATCCGTGGCATCGCTATTGTCAGGATGACTGGCCAATACCAATCGAATGGCATGATCCTTCACATGTGTAGCAATAGGTACCTGTTTGACAAGAGATTTCATTTCCAGAATGGAATCTATGCCAATGACACGTTTTAAATCAGGCTGATAGTCTTCAGTGGTTTTTGCGATGATTTCCTGCAGCTCTTGATGGTCGGGATAACTAATCTTCAGTTTAAAGAAAAATCGATCGATCTGGGCCTCGGGCAGTGGATAGGTACCCTCCATTTCAATTGGGTTTTGAGTGGCCAAAACCATGAAGGGTGGCTCCAGTGTATATTCGGTGCCAAAGACGGTTATTTTTTCTTCCTGCATAGCCTCCAAAAGCGCAGACTGGGTTTTAGGGCTGGCCCGATTAATTTCATCGGCCAAAATGAGCTGTCCGAATATCGGTCCTTTATAAAATTCAAAGTAGCGGCTACCTTTATCATCCTCTTTTACGATATTGGTGCCGAGTATATCTGCCGGCATTAGGTCAGGTGTAAACTGAATGCGCGAATAGGCAAGATCCAATATTTTACTCAACGATCGAGCAATGAGCGTCTTGCCCAGCCCGGGTACGCCTTCGATTAACACATGCCCCCCACATAGCAAACAGATGAAAAGATGTTTGGTCACCAGTTCCTGTCCCACGATGATTTTAGACAGTTCATTAATGATCAGTTCAAAATTTTTCCGAATGGCGTCTGTTTTTTCATTTGGCGTCATAAGCTTCTGCTTCCGTTTTTAGTCCTATAGAAATAAAATAATGCTTTATGTATTCACGATAATTTAGGGGAATATCTTCCTTTTGAAGAATGTTTTCAATTTCTTGCCGATAGGTTTGAATAATATTTTCTTCTTTTAATTTAGACTCTCCAACGGCTCCCAATGAGCGGATATATAAACGATATTTTTCTTCTTGAGCTGATGAAAGCTTATCTTGAAGCCCGGGCCCAGTTGATTTTTCAATTTCATCGCGGGATTTTTTCCGTTGCGCTGATTTTGCGTGACCTGCTGACAGATCATGGCCATCATGCAATCCGGAATCATCTAAATCATCGGAACCAGCATCGAGGGATTGATCTGATGATGGCGAACCGGTGGTGCTCGCCCTGCCCTGCTTTCTATCCGACATTTTTCCATGAGTCTCATGACGCTGCTCATCCCCAGGGGGCTCTTTGCTGTCATTTACTTGTTGCGATGCCCGGGTTTGACGAGGTTGAGATAGCGCATACTCATCTGAATTCGAATCATCTGCTTTCAAATCATCGATGATCTGAGAAAGCAGCTTCTCCAGGCTGGAAAACTCCTTCAAAGTTTCAATGTCTTGATTCAGGGAATCGGGAATCTGGTTGTTGAGGGCGCCTTTCAACAGAGCTTTTAGTTTTTCGATTTTCTGCGATGATAGCTTTCCCGGCTCTGGAATCGGTTGAACGGGAACGCCTTCCATCCCTAGAGCATTTAACTTCGCACTAAGCTCATCTGCTAAACGCGCTTGATCTGAGTGAAGTTCTTTTAGCAAAGTGTTGATCGATGCAGACAACGCATCCTGATTCAAGGATGGGTCATTCAACCTGTGGGTAAGCTGTTCCAGTTGCCGGGCATAAACATGCCCGGGACTCTTTTTTTTCGCCTGTTTACCCCCAATACGACGCTGCGTGTAATTTCGCAACAATGTACGGGCCTCTTCGATTTGTTCTTGATTTACAACTGTCGGTCTTGAATCAGGCCCCCAAAAATCGCTCGAATACAGCGCCGCATTTAGCACCAACAAGAGGATTAATGCGAGATGGGCAACCGAAAATTTAGTCGGAGCCATGTGCCTGGTTTCCAGCTGGTGCAAATATTGGGCTGCATCTTCCAGCAAAAAAGCTAACAAATCCGATTTTTTTCCGCTGTGCTGATATTCGTAAGCCGTGCTGAGCCTGTCTTGAAGTTTCAGACGCGCGTCGATATCGATTAAAATATTTTGTAGATTCTTTCTTTTTACATAGGCCAGCAACAGAGCAACCGTTAAAGAAATTCCAATGGGAATACCGTACCGGAAGATATCATCGCTCAGAATTTTAAATTCTAATCTTTCGATAAACAATAAGACTGCCCAGATACTCAATAAAATCAGGGAGGCATCTAGTGCTGTGCGCCGAACAGATTTGATGATGAGATGCCGTTTTATTTTTGATAATTCGGCACAAAATAATGCTTCAGCGCTCACCTTGTTTCCTCCTTCACGATATGACGCTTGACCATGATGTGGCTTGCCGCAATCAAAAGAAGGATGATTGCCGTCAAAACCGCCATATTGAAAACAAACCGCAAACCGATGCCGTAAGAATCCTTACTCAGCAGTGACAATAAATGGATCGGATTGATAAACGGAACAAAAAAAAGAGTGCCAAATAAGTAAGCAACCAGAAACGAGCGGGCCACGATATAACCCACGGTGCTCATCCGGCCCCAAAAAAAATACACGACAAATCCGAACATTCGGCAAAACAATGACACGACATACAGGATCGACAGCGCCGCTATGAAGATAGTAAATGAAACAGCTGAAATGGAGGCAGCTAAGAGCAGCAGAGGCATAAAAGGCAGCAATAAAATCAGGGTATGCCATAAAAACTCAATCAGTCCATATTGCAAAAAGTCGATCTCCTTTTCATATGTGGTCAGATCGGTTCGATACTTAATTATGTAATAACCCCTGCGAGTCATATCGCCGCAACCACAGCAAAGATTGAGATAGGCACTGATAATCAATGCAGCGGTAAAAACCAGAAAATAGACAAGCGGAACCTCATTTACAACAATAAATGCGGAAATCGGCCGGCGCGGCCAAACAAGAAGTAATACCACACTAATTAACACAACACAGGTAAAACTGGCAGACAGTATCATCTTTGAAAAAAAAGGCGCCAGCGATTTTTCTGATTCGTCGGTTAGATAATAATATTTCATGAGGCGATCTCCACCGGAATTTCCCAATTGATCAACGTAAGATTTTCACCAAGGCGATGGGTTTGGTCAAATTTGGGTTGCATAACTCCCCCTTTTACCCAGCCAATCAGCACCATGCTGTCCCGCTTCAAACTAAATCTAGTATGAATTCCCCGGATCACATCCTCTGTGAGATTGCGTTGCGATGTTTTGAGATAGGATGTCGTGGCCTGAACATTTAATCGATTGATGATATGTTCTGTCTGTTCCTCGTAAAACATTTCCGTCTTTCTTAAATCAGCTAATTTTAGCTTGATATGATGCCGTTTATTTGCCCGAATATCATCGATAAATACAAATCGCTTTTTATAATATATGATGCAGTCCACAATCTGGTGCGGCAGCGTATTTTCTATGGTAAGGGTTACATACTGATTATCCCGGACGGCTTGTCCCACGACAGGCGATTCAATTCTTGAAGTTAGCATGTAAAAATTGTGATCCCATTTTTTGAGAAAACTTACAATCTGCTGACCAATATGATTTTCATGTATGACATAGGGTTCAGGTGTTTTTTTCTTCGAGCGCTGAGACAAAATGTGGGTAACCGAATTGGAAAATGATCCGAAGCCCAAACGATATGTCGTTTTTTTTAAGGCATAGAGGCCGATGATATATTTTGCAGAAGCATCATTATTGGATCCGGATATGTCCAATTGGCAAAAGCTATTGTAAGTAAAATCTTTGATGTTATTGGGGTAAAAAAAACGCCAGTAACTGAGGAGCGTAGATATAAAAACAATCATTAAAATAAAACAGCTATAGCGCCATCTGCGTTCAACAGATGTTCTGAGTTTTTTCATAAAAAGCCATAACAAAACAAGATAGGCAACGATAAGAATGAAAACTGATTTGGAATTCGGGAAATTCACAGGCACGCTGGCTAACATGGAATCCATAATTTTGTTGTGGTCGACAAGGATTTCCTCGGTGTCAATCCCCGACTGCATCGATAGCGCTTTTTCCCAAAAAAGTCCCCTACCATCCCAGTTGCTGAAAGGCCGGATGTTATAATCAAACGCTAAAAAGACAATTTGGCCGATTCCCAGGTGTTTTCGAATAATGATCGGAATATCGGCTTCCGTGATCAGAACATCGGAATTTTCCATGCGAACATTTAATACCAGAAAGGATTCGGGGCTGCGAAGCGATCGGCCGCAAAAATTATTTAAAGATGTTAGTTCAAATAATCGCCTCTGCTCCAGCACACGTACCGGCAAAATACCCTGTATCCGCTTATCAGACAATGAACCGTAATTCAGGCTGCCGGCAGTGATAAGATAGCCGCCCTGTTTTATCCACCGGGTTAAAGCCTGGAATTGCCTTTCTCTTAAGCGTCTGATGCTGTCGGTTTTCATGATGAGCAATTTAACACTATCGTAGCCATACCAGGTTTCCGGCAGAAATTTGGGAGGCACATTGACAGGGTCTACCGTCATCGGCAGGACCGCTAAAATATCTGGAGAAACAAATTCATCCGCAACCACGGCAAAACTTTTTTCGCTGAAATGCTCCCGCAGATTTACGGATTGCGATATGAGAATGTTTTCATTTTGTTTTAACCGTATGATCATTTCATGGGTAAAGGATTCGATGAATACCGTAAATGCATATCGCTTTCTTGAATTATTCGGGAGATCAACATCCATTGCATAGGTGGTCTGGAAAACATTTTGGTGGTATTCACTGCCGGAGGTTAACACGATGTCCAATGTTCCCTGGCTCGCTCTGCCACTGTTTTCAATAACCACGGTCACCGGCGTCCAGGTATGCAACTGAAAACGACCGTTAAACCCTAATGAATATTCCAACGACAACGAAGCAGAAATTGCCGGCAACGGTGCAGCGCTGATAAATACAATCACCGCGAAAAGCATAAACTTTGAGCGATGGCACTGGGATTTACACATAAGATTACGGGATTTTGAATTTGGGGAAAAAGGCGAGCGTGAAATCTTGATATTCGAGATTTCCCCTATGCATTCGTAAAGACAAGCTAATATTTAGGTCAGAATATGTCAAATAGGGGTTAGATGTCAAGGAAGTGCGGATAAATCGGGGCACGGGGCGTGCAGTGGGACAGTCAATCAAATTAAAGACAGCTGAACGTCGAACATCGAACGCCCAACATCGAACGTCGAATATTGATGGCGCTACGCTTAACTATTTTAAAAAAAAGCAAATCACGCTTAAGACGTGATCTGAAGAAAAGTGCAATGGCTAAGATTCAATCTTTCATTTTTCAAATCAAGATAAGACTTAATCTGACAACAAGCTGAGTTGCGATATGTTTATCAGTATCACCACTTTTGGGTGGTCCAATTTTTTACGAATACTATAAGGGATATCACAGGTACGACCAAATTTTGCGTATGTTGGAGAGTGATTTGAAATTTATCCAGTAACTCAAGATTGTTTTAACATTTACCTTATCGGCTTTCCCAATATGTCAGCAGCTTCGAGTAAGGATTCAGCCTCATAATCGGGCTTGATACTATAATCCCAGTTTTTTCCTTCCCTATTCAACCAACATGTTGTGATGTCGGCTTTACTTGCTCCTAGTATATCAGAGTACATATCGCCGATGTGAAAAATCCTTTCAGGTGGAATTGAGTAATGACTAATCACAGCTTTAAACATTTTGTTTCCAGGGTCGCTTTTGTACGTTTTAAGCCTTTCTGAAATAAATATTTGATCAAATCTGTATTTATCCAAGTGAGGCAATATCATCTCATTATCCGAATCCGTTACGAGACATATAGTAAAGTGTTCTCGCATTGTCTTAAGGAAAACCTCAGTGTCTTCATAAGGCGGTGCCATTCTATGTATTTCAACATGGATCTGAGCTGCATGTTCGGGGTTGAAATCTAAACCTAATTGAGGGAGAAAGTCGGCATTGAACCTTTCGAAAATAGGTTTTAGGCATAAAAAATCATCAGCTTTGCTTACAGCATTTTTGAAATGATCGGGAAATAACCTACTCCACTGCTTTGTATAATCATCAGCTAAGGTTTCCGAGTAGTTCTTTCCTAAGATCTTTCGCCACAAATAATAACGCATGCTATTGACATCAACCAGGGTTTGGAACATGTCTACACTTACAACGTCAGCAAGACTCATATCTTACCCTTTGTTTCAGCCTAAACTACAGATATCGTAATCTGATATCACAGATCTTGAGGGTCGATTAATTCTACATAAAAGTTTACATTACCTGTATTTTATGAATAGTTTTAAAACCTGTGCTATATAGCAGGTATCTTTATCTCCGCTGGTCATCTGCGCCAAGTATAGCCGTTATCGCAAACAACGCTGCTAAGCAGCCGTGCGGTTTTTGCGTCGGTCTGGATTTTTTTGTTAGGCACCTATTTGCTCCGAGAACGTGCGGTTAGGCGGGGGCAAAAAACCACATGCCACACCATACTTTTTTCATGGTCGAGCCACCC
>JASFPE010000310.1:0-7109 GCA_050116155.1 Desulfobacterales bacterium | reverse complement strand
TACCTGGATGCAATTTCATATGCGGAAAAAGGCGTGGCCTGTATTGAAAAACTATCGGAATCGGATGCCAATCAAAAAAAATTGATTGATGCCAGGAGCCTGCTTGCCGGTTATCACATGAGCATAAACCACCATGTTGAGGCCAAAGAAGCTGTCGTTCCCATTGTCGAATTGGCGGAGAAGATAAACTATCACAAGAGATTGCCTACGATCTATATCGCCCTTGGGTCATATTCCCTTTTGATTGATGAGGACCTTTCAAAGGGTGTTCAATTCCTGAATGAAGCGTTGAAAATCTCGAAAAAGACCAAAGACTATTTTTCAATGTGGGCGGCATTCTGGTTCACTGCTCTTGGCCTTTACTATGAAAATGAAATAAAAAAATCCATCGGATATTTAAATAAAGGGATTGCGCTGAGTGAGGCGGGAAATCACCAGGGCCCGGCGATTTTTTTAAAAAGCTATATTGTTACATGGTTTTATCCCTGGCAGGGAAAAATCGATCCCGCCGAGCAGGTAAGCCTGGAATGTCTTCGCGTGGCGGAAGAAAGTGGAGACATATATTACAAGACACCAGCTTACATTAGCTATGGTGTCTTAAGCTATGTCAAAGGAGACTTTGATACCGCCGAATCTTATCTCCTGCAAGCATTAGCCTTTTCTGAAAAGACCGGGCATTATACAAATTGGATGACGGCCGGCCAGTTTATATTTGAGCTGTACATCAGTATGGGTGAATATAAAGAGGCTCGAAAATACTTTGAAAAAATGATTTCGATTCTAGAGCCTACAAAATACCGTCTTTCTGAGATTGGCCTTTACAAAGTAGGATTGGCCAGAACTAAAATATCAAACCCTGATCATAATGTTGACATTGATGAGGTCTTGAAATTTTACAGTGACATCCGATCGACAGCCATGCAACATCGGTGCGCCAGATACGTCTGTGATATTTTCCTAAACACTGACCTGCAAAAGGATAAGGCCGAGTATTGGATCAAGAATGTTATTGAAACGGATAATAAGAATAGCTTTATATTCTATTTAGGCCAGGATTATGCTCGCTATGCTGAGTTTTATAAGAAAAGAGGAGATCTGTCGAAGGCCAGAGAAAACCTCAACAAGGCCATCGAAATTATGAGAGAGTTCGGTGCTGACGGATGGGTGCATAAATATGAAAAGCAATTGACGGTACTTTCATAATATTTATCTCCTCGACTATCGCTTTTCATGGCAATCCGTGCACTGTCGATAAGGGGCTTGCGTGGGCCCTTCCCTGGCAAGCTCTCTGTGGCAGCCTTTGCAGTTTTTGTGGAAAGCAATATTCAGCTTCTTGATGCGGCCCTCGCTCTCGGACGGATCGTGACAGGTAAAACACTTTTTGACAGGTTGCCCCTCCTCCCAAATGTTTTTTCCGTCCTTATACTCGTGGTGACACCCATCACAGGATTCGACATAACCCTCGGCATGTTCCGAATGTGAAAACCTTACAGGCCCCTTCCGGTCGGTCTTGTAGACCTCGTTATTGATGACAATCTCCTCGGGCATCTCCTGTGCTTCATCGGCATTTAGCGAGAGCGTTGTCATAAAAAGAAAAGAAGCCACAACGCAAAAATAAGCGACCCAAACCCCAACAAAACTATACTTTTTCCACATCCTTCTTCTGAACCCCAGATCCATCTCTACTCCCATCTTGATTTCCTGGTAATACCTGCTTCAGGTTATTGCGCTATTGGTCCTTAACAATTCTAGAAGCCAAAATCAATGCTTTATAAAACAGTATAAGCCCTCAATCCTTTTCTCTTTCAGAAGCGATGCGGCGCCTCCCACCAGCCAATGATTGAGCCATGTCTTTTAAACCAGAGTTCCTCTCTGTGCTCAACCTCCCTGATCCAATCCCCCAACCCTGAGGCATGATGGATAATAAGCGGGGTACTGTGGGGCGGCAAGATATCGTTTTGCAAACCATAGAGGTAAATGGTTTTTTGAATTCTCGCGGAAATTTCTTTTGTATCCCAAGCGGTGGGGTGTATCAATCCATGGTTGGCTCCCTCCTTGGTTGAATATCCCAGTTGATGGGGAAATTCCTCCTTTAGCTGCCTCATTAGACGAATCGCCTGCAGGTTTTGTTCGACCCTCAAGCCCTTGTTGAGGTTTCGCAGTATGGCGTCATCAAATGACTCAAATCCGATTGAACTCAAAAGTACATAGGTTCCCTGCTCGCCTGCCATACGCAATGCCTCCTTCAAATGCTGAACGCCTGAGACTAACCAATCCGCCCTTAATGTGAGATTGACCTGTGAAAGTCCGATACCCTGAATATCGGCTTCTGTCATTAAATCAGGAAGATCCGGCAGAGGGTTTTCATTTATGAGTTCAAAGGGTATCTTTCGGCCACCCGGGGCTTCGGGTAGGCAACGTATTTGACTGATCACGGTTTCTGTATCCAATCTTCCGTGAAAGCCTTTGTCCGTTGCCACATCGCAGAAGCTGCAACCCTTCAGCGGGAGTTTGATTTTTTGTGCCTGCCCACCGTTTATAGAAACCGGATAGTCTATCTCGGTCTCCCTTGTGCGGGCTGCGTACGGACAGCCGATGTGCTGAAGCACTTGACCCGTGCTGATATTTAAAGGGGCGATCCCGTCCTTTTTTAGTCGGTATATATTATCCCATCGCACCTTGCCCAGATATTTCTCGTTCCAGTCTTCCGGGAAATTTTGTATGACAGTACCATCCTGATCGACAAACAAAAGACCGGGAATTTCCGATCGATCATTTCCATCAAGGTTATTCAACAGTGGGATGACCTGCTCTGCCGGCCCGTGCAGGCCGAAGTTGAAGTTTGTCGAAAGCCCCTTAAACCGATGCGGGTGATTTTGCCAACCCTGTTCTCCTATAAAATCAACATTTGCCTGTGGGCCCGCAAGTATGGTGATGGCTCCTTCCTTCCTCAGTTCCCCGGCCAGGGAGAAAAGATCTTGGCGACCGCTCAAAGCCGAAAACCCAATGACAGGTCTTTGTTTTCCAAAATAATCTGCAAGCGCCTTTTTAACAGACACCTTGTCATCCTCCCGGGTGACGGCTATGACGATACAGTCATAAGGCGTGTTGTCCTGGATTAGGGTGGCGGCCATTTGCGGTCCAAGCAGCCCATACGTCTCATCCTTGAAAAAGCTGGCAATGATCGCCATTTTTTTTTCAGTGCGTGATTTCATTTATGTCATTTGAATTAAGTTTAGAGGATGAACGTCGAACATCGAACGTCCAACATCCAACTTTGAATGGTAAAATATGAAGAAACAAAAATGGAGGTTCCTGATTTGAGCAGGAACCCCCATAAGTTACCGAAATAAAAACAAAAGATTATAAAAGCTGCCTATAGCTGAGCCTCCAGAGCAGAAGCCTCTTTACCCGCTGCCGATACGCGTTCTGCCGCATTTCTACTCTTCAGAATACACACCTCATCGGCCTCAATAAAATCGACGGCCTTTTCTTCACAGAATCTGACACACTGCGGATCGCCATCACAGAGGTCGCACTTGAGGACCTTTTTATCTATGGCATTAAAACTCATTGCGCCGAAAGGGCATACGCCAACACATGCACGGCAGCCTATGCAGACCTCGTAGTCAACATAAACCCGTCCCAGTTCCTCATCTTGAGAGATAGCCTTTACCGGGCAGACGTTCATGCAAGGTGCTTCCTGACATTGCTGGCATGACATGGGAATATAAAGACCTTCAGCCTCCCATTTGATCACCCTGATCCGACTTCTGGCAGGATTGGATTTTCCATCATGTGACACTGCACACACAAGCTCACACAACCTGCATCCCGTGCACTTTTGGTAATCGATATATAAAGCTTTAGCCATTTATTTCCTCCCCTCTAATTGAGCGAGAAATGCTCAATTAGGTGTTAATTGTTAACTGTTATTTGTTATTAGAAAATGGATTTCATTTTTTTTAACTAATAACCTATAACTAATAACGGATAACTAAACTAAGTGGGACGGCTCATTTTCCAGGCCGAGGCTTTGCAAAGTCTCCGGTTTTGGAATACCGTCTTTATCAAGGCCTTTGTGCTCGTATAATTCATCAATCATCTTGATAAATTTTTCCTTATCAATCATTCTGCCGACGACATCTATAGCACCCCGTCTGCAAGGTTCATCGAAATAGCGATGATTCAACATATCGCCTTTCTTAAGATCGTCTCTGGCCAGCCCTTCCCTCAAATTGAAGAGCCTTTCAATCATGTTACACCGTCTTGCCACTTCCCAGATCTCCTCAGGCGTCATTTCTAGACCGGTATTATAGTAAAGCACTTTTGACCAATCCTCGAAATTCGGAAGTGTCGCCCCCAGGAAAGTCGTATGATATTTGCAGATCCCGAGACAATCCACTCCCATATAACAGTTTTCGTGCCAGAAGACCTGCCAGGGTTTGCCGACATATTCCGTATGCTCCGAGCTCAACGGTCCGTCATAGGGGACCGGGCTGCCGTAAATCTTCTTTAAGACATCTTGCGGCAGATGGTATAGATCAATGGCCGGTCTGCTGCGCAAGTGATCCGAACCTCTTGAAGCCGTGGCGATATTGAGGGCCAGCCCGGGCGTCGCCCGTTCATCTGAATGCAAATTGCTCATTCCTTTTACCTGGATAAGATAATCAAAGGAATTTTTGCCGATCTTTTCTGAGGCAGGAATACCGCCATCTGCCAGTGCGTCTGCCAGCCAGCCTTTACGGTAACAGATGCGTTCGATCATTTCGGTGACCGCCTCATCGTTTCCCCAGCTCAGATCCAGTCCATCGGTCTCTTTGTCGGTGATAATCCCCAGCTCGTAAAGCTCCATGGCCCAGGAAATCAGGCTGCCGGTTTCAAGATTGTCCATCCCGAACTGATCAACCAGATGATTTCCGACCAGAACCGTCAGCGCCCTGGGGGTGTCGGTCTCCCCGCCAAATGCACCCTGCGAGGTGTATTCCGGTCCTTCATCATATCTTCCGGCATAAGGACCTTCCGGGATTTTATACTGGGCCCTGCAGTGGACCTGACAACCGAAGCAGCCCGTCATATGGTACGGTCCCATCGTCTCTTCACAAATTTCATCGATACGCTCCGGTTCAATATCATCAGCATACTCACACTGGTTATATTGGAAATTCCTACACCTGATGCCTCCCCAGGAATTCGTGGCTCCCCAGATAAAAGGTGTCCCCAGGGCTCCCTGGGTTTGATTGACTTTGGCACTGACGATTTGATCAATGAAACGTTTGTTGTATTCCAGGGCTTCCACCGGATGGGCAATCTCTATGTCCATGGTGCCGCGAACCGCCACGGCTTTGAGATTCTTAGACCCCATGACGCATCCCATCCCCGTCCGGCCGCCGGAATTTTTAATTCCCGTCATGACATTGGCAAACCTGACCAGGTTTTCACCGGCAGGCCCGCAGACACAACTTTTGACTTCCTGGTCTCCCAGGTCTTCCCTGATGTTCCACTGTGTGTCGGGTACGGTTTTGCCCCAGATGTCCCTGGCGTCTCTAATCTCGATTTCACCATTGTGGATATAGATATAAACGGGATTTTTGGCCTTACCCTTGATGACGAGGTGATGGAAACCGGCCCAGGCCATCTCAGGTGCGAAAAAACCGCCCATATTCGCACTGCCGAGCAATCCGGTCAGGGGTGACTTGGCCATAACGTGCGTTCTTGCGGTAGCCGAAGCACAGGTGGCTGTCAGGATACCGCCGCTGATAATAAGGGCATTGTCGGGCCCCAGAGGATCACAACCCTTCTTGGTATGATTGTAAAGCAGATATGCATCCAGACCCCGTCCGCCCAAAAACTTCTTTCTGACCCCAAGCGGGATGGGTTTTGTCTGGATATCACCGGTGGTGAGATCAATATATGCTATCTTTCTATTTAGCGGCATATTACTTTACCCCTTTCTGTTTTAATTTTTCCTCTGCCAATTTTCTGTTTACATCCCAAACCGGTCCTCGAATCCGAGGCAGGTTGGGATTAACCCAGTGGATCCGGTATTCCATTCCGCATGTCGCGCATTTGGCAGTTTTTTTTCCTTTCTCCGGTTCTATTCTTTCCATACAAGTAGGATTGTGGCATCTAAACTTACCATAGGTCCTGGTCTTTCTGAGACTCTCGGCCGTTGATAGGCCTTCGTTTTCAGTTGCCATAATACTCTCCTTTGTTTTTTACACTGGAACCCAAATTGAGTTCATCATCATGAACTATTTTGCGAATGAAAATTCATACCATAATGGTCTTTTTTGTCAAGCAAAAATATTGGTTTCTGCCTAATTTTTAAATAGTATTTCCGTATGAATGGTGACTATTATTGACTCAAAAGATGATGCATACCGCAGCCTAAAGATCAGAATCGTTTTCTAATCGTTCGAAATAATGAACTACTTCACCCGATCGACCGCCTTTGAATATCACCGGCAGGCTGTTTATAAGTACTATCTGTTTCATCAGGTTCTTTCGGACGTCTATGCCATGGAGACATTTCATGCAGGCGCTCCCCCAGTTTGACCTTTCGGCAATTCGGACAACATTTTATACAATCACTGTCAAAAATCAAACCGATTTGCTCCATCTGGGGTTCGGGTGCAAAATAAGCCCCGCACCGCTGACAGGCTTCCAGTTCGACGGACCGAATCTCGCGTCTGGAAAATACCTGTAAAAATCGTTTTGCATTGATTTCATGCTGCAATTCCGCGGCGCCTTCCGGACAGACACTTACACATGACCCGCAGCAGATACATTGAAAGTGAGCGTAGCTAAAAATCCGCAAATTTTCCTTATCTTTGGCCTCGAGCGTTTCAGTGGGACAATTCTGGACACATGAAGCACAGCCCGTACATGATTGAACATTAAGCCGGGGGTTGTAAAAAAGGAAAAGGGCCATCAGTATCATTAACTGCCCACTGAGCATATGAATGATGACCATGTTATCACCCAGGAAGGCGATGGAATCCAGCGTAGCATGGGTTAAAAAATATCCGGTCAAAAACGGTAACCCTGTAATAATGATCAGTAGAATATCCAGGATGGAAGAGCTTTGCCGCTTATTTTTTAAAATT
>JASFPE010000309.1:0-7125 GCA_050116155.1 Desulfobacterales bacterium | reverse complement strand
CCGTCGGCTTTGCCGTCTTTGCGGTGAGTCTCCGCTGGCGCAGGGAAACGCCACAATTCACTACTGTTGCCCTTGCCGGTATGCTGTGCGCACTGTTGACGATGTTGGTCCTATTTTTTTACAACGCCACACTGGCCATGCCGTCACGAAACGTTTATCTCAGTATCCTGCACGGTTCTATGGTCGGCTGCGGCTTAATATTCTTTTCCATGGGCGCTAAATTTTTGCCAGCCGCGGAACTGGCCCTGTTGTCATTGATTGAGGTCATTGGCGGTGTGCTTTGGGTTTACCTGCCCATTTTTGGTATTCACGAAGTGCCCAGTGCGCTCACGGTGATCGGCGGCGGGGTCGTGTTGTTTGCGATTGTGCTCGATGGGGTGAGCGCCCGACAAGCGCAGCAGATGATCGGGATTACCTCCTAACTGTGACGTCCGGCGTTCTGCTTGCGATTCTTAAGGTATTGAATCAAATCATTTTCGAGTTGCGGGTCTATCTCCGGTTTTTCATATTGCGCCAGTCGCCTCGCAAGCAGTTTCTCGGCTCGTGCGGTAATATCCCGCGGTTGCGTTTCAAGCCAATCGTCATGGATCATACGGATGCCCAAATCCGGAATGAAGAATTCCTCGCGGCAGCGCTTTACGGTGTGGTTTTGCACCAGATAATTTCCGGAGGTGTCCATCTCTTTGATCAGGTCCAGGGCAAACGCATCCTCAGTTAACTCAATCGGCTTCATCAGCCTCTTCAGGGCACCACAAAGATCTTCGTCCGCAATAAATTTTTCAAAACTCATTGCCAGCATCGATCCGAAGGTACCGCAGTTATGCAGCCCTATATGGACACCGCTTAATGCGGCGACCGTCAACATGATGGCCGATTCCATTCCTGCCTGATAATCTAAACAAAACGATTCGGTCAGCGCCCCCTGTCCCCGGCAGGGGATATTATAATACCTGCCCATCGCAGAACTGATGGCGACATGCTTGGCGTCTTCCGGCGAAGCATTAACGTATCCTCCCGTGCGCATATCGACCGGGCTGCCGCCGAGACCATAGACCATTGGCGTTCCGGGATTAATCAGCTGCGACAGGCATATCCCGGCCAGGGTGGTGGCGTTTGAAATTACCAGCGAGCCTGCCACCGTGATGGGGCCGCTTGCCCCCAGTGTGCAGGCAGAATGGATGATCAGCGGCTGTCCGGCTGCGGCATACACCATTAACGCCTCAATGCTTTGGGTGGCATACTGCAGGGGCGACAGGGAATCGATCAGAGCAATCATTACCGGTTTGTCCAGAGATCCCCAGATCATTTCCGCCAGGTTCAGCGAGTCTCGGGCAGCTGCTTGTGATACAGAGCTGCCCATAATGGGTTTGTCGGTCAACGTTAGTGTTGCCAGCAAAAGGTCCAAATGGGCCGTTTCGCTGGGGACGTCATTGGGTTGCACCACGATGGCGCTATTGAAGTCTAAATATTTTGAGGTCTGAACCAGTTTGCAAAAGGCTTCCACATCTGTTTGAGTGGCGTTCCGTTTTGCCCCGGATGGTTCAATAATAAACGGCGGACCGTATCCGGGTGCCATAACGTAGTGGGATTCTCCGATTCGGATGTTACGGGAGGGGTTGCGGGCTTCGACGGTAAATACCGCCGGAACGGTTTCCAGTGCTTTTTGAATTTGCTTTTCTTCAAAGTGCACCATGGATCCATCCATCCGAAAACCGTGCGTTTTGAATAGGGCCAACGCTTTTTCGCTGGGAAATCGGATGCCGATGCCGTGCAATATTTCCAGGGAATGGTCATGGATTCTATCCAGAGACCCTTGGCTGAGGTTTATGAGTGCTCTATTCATCTTCCGGTTCTCCATCTCTAAGCAAGCCGTTTAAATCCCTAGTCACAAAACTCAAATTCCAAATAAATCTCAATAACCAATAAAACAAATTCAAAACGGTAAGCGTATTGGAAATTGTAATTTGGATATTGTTTGTAATTTGTGTTTTGGTGCTTGGAATTTTCTCAATTCATGCACTTAATGGGGTTTAGATATCCCATACGAGTTTATTGCATAATATTTGCTATTCGCTAAACCGGAGCACTTCTCGATTCATGGCCTCAAAATTGGCTCTCGGTGTATTCGGGGAGGTGGTGCCGGCTGTGGAGAAAATATAGCCGGCCATCGATCTGGCCTTTTCCAGATGAGCCCGGGTTTCCTGGACCACTTGATCCGGTGTACCGGTCAAGAGGCTGCCGTTAGGATTCAGGTTGTCGAAAATGCAAATGCGTTGACCGCATTTGTCTTTGAGCTCTCGCAGATCGAGCACTGTCTCCTGGGTGAGGTTGCCGGGCATAATTCCATGGATATCCATTTCAAACAGCATGTCCACAATGCCCGTTTTAACGATGTCCCCACACATGTGCGGTAGCACCCGGGCACCCATGTCAGCCAGTCGATTGACGACGGTGCTGGTGGGCTGATGCACGAATTCCCGATAATGGTCGGGAGAAATCAAGAGAGGACATTCCATGTCCGCACCATAGAAGATATACTCGACGCCGGCTTCGATGAAAACCCGACCAATTTCTATGTCCAATGGCACCAGGATTTCCTGAAGGTCTCGTACCAACTCCGGCAATTCGTATAAATCCGCCATGATTTCATTGGTTCCCCTGAGGCGGGTAGCGATGCTAAAGGGTGAAATGTATTCGCAGGCAATGGGCACCTCCCCATTGAGTTTCTGCTTTAACATCGAGATCCCTTTTAAAAATCGTTCCAATTGCTTCGTGTGAACATTTGCCTTGGCAATGCTGTCCACATCGGCAATGGACCTGACACGGGTCTGCTCGATTACGGGAAAGGCATCTTCGGGATAGCTGACCGTACAGCCGAGGGCTTGCGGAATGATTCCGCCGATAAGTCCCATACCCACTATGATCCAATCAAATTCAAATTCATCCAGCGCAGCTAAATGGGTGTCTGCCATTGCTTGATCTTCCAAGAGAGCGGCCCGAAAACTGGTGCCGAAATAACTGCATATCGGAGCTTCGTAAAAGGGGGCATTGGGCACTCGATCAACCGGTTTCAGATGGATGGCTGCGTCCATGCGTTCTTTTGAATTCATTCAGAAATTCTCTCCTTTCACAAAACCGACTTCGAGAGCGTTTTAACATCAATTTTGTTAGCTCGAGAAATTATTTGATTGTGGGAGCGGCTTCCAGCCGCGATAAATGGCCCAACAATGAAGAACCCATCGCGGCTGGAAGCCGCTCCCACAGAATAACCAAAGGTTAATACAAAAAATGAGGGTTCTTAAACATCACTGCCCTTTGTTAACCGCGGACCAATGATCCACGAATCAAAATGGGTGATCAAATCAATTGGGGTTCATTCAATCACCGGCAGATAGCCTGAAAAACAGGTTTCCACCGGTCCGATCATGATCACAGAGTTATCCCCTTTCAGTTCGATTTCCACCGATCCGGCCGGCATCATGACCGTCATGCGTCTGGCGTTTGTCAGTCCTCGGCGATGGGCAGCGCCAACGGCGACACAGGCGCCGGTCCCGCAAGCAGTGGTCAGCGCACCCGGACGCTCCCACACCGAGAGCTTGAGGGTTTTGGAATCGACCAACTGTGCTGCGCCGATGTTGGCTTCTTGCGGAAAGAGCGGATGTTTTTGCAATTGCGGACCATAAATTGTCAGATCAACAGCATTCAGATCGTCTACAAAAAAAACAGCATGGGGATTGCCGATGTTCATACCCACCGGATCCTGGAGCGGGCCGGCACCGATTTCTAAATGAAGCGTATCCATTTCGTGAGCCAGGGGAATATCCTGCCATGCGGTCCGCAACTTACCCATCTCCACCGCCACGCGTTTTGTTCCGGCCTGGTGACATCGAAGTCGTCCGCCAAGAGTTTCGATGACCACCTCTTGGCGGCCACTCTCCTGCAGCAGGAGCCATCCCACGCAACGGGTCGCGTTGCCACAGGCCTCGACTTCACGACTATCCGGGTTGAAGATCCGCACAAACGCATCGGTGTCGGCAACCTCCGATTCTCTGCGCGGTGGGTCGATGACCACCAGTTCATCACCGCCGACGCCTTCACGCCGGTCGCAAATCCGGGCGATCTCTTCAGCAGACGGCCTGTAAGGATCCTGTCGCCCGTCCACGATGATGAAATCGTTGCGTAAACCTTGCATCTTGATAAACGGCCGACCGCATCGGACGAATGGGGTGCCCTTTTTGGTAATCACCATTGCTTACTCATCGATTCTTTTTTGATTATGTTTCAGCTCAGTCTGGATTGATTTCTGGATTCTGCGGGCGATTACACAAATGCAATGATATTTTGTCAAGTAATAATTTCTTCCTGTTAAAGATTATTCCTAATCTTATCGAGATGGAGATGCGATTTTGACAAGCTATTATAGATCCCATCAGTTGGCTTTCATTAGTTGTTGATCAATGGTATTGATACATCATAATTATAATTGCAGATAGCTGTGCTGCCGGGGGAAAGGTATATTAACGAAAGGAAGAGAATACGATGGATAAAAGAGGATTGTATTTTGAGGAGC
The DNA here is from genome assembly GCA_050116155.1 of Desulfobacterales bacterium. Taxonomy (GTDB): domain Bacteria; phylum Desulfobacterota; class Desulfobacteria; order Desulfobacterales; family JAHEIW01. The sequence goes on along the minus strand of JASFPE010000309.1, from coordinate 2,555 downwards.
TGTTAGCAGACAAAACCTATTACACCCTTAGAAGAACGATCACGGAAGCCGACCATATAAATTTTATAACCTCCTTTGGCTTTTTTGAGCCGCTCTTTATGGATCAGGCATATGTGGAGAATGAGACGCCTTATGGGAGACGCATTGTTCCAGGGGCATTAACATTTTCGGTGGCCGAGGGTCTGACATTGCTTACGGGCATTCTACACGGAACCGGAATGGCATTTCTGGGTGTCGAGATGAATGTCCTCAAACCGGTCTTTATCGGTGATACCATCACCGTCGAGATAGAGGTCATCGACAAGCGGGAAGCCACAAAGTCCGATCGCGGGATTGTCACCTTTTCTCATCGCGTCATAAATCAGGATAACACCGTAGTGATGGATTATAAGATAAAACGCATGTTGCGACGCAAAACGTGATGATATTTATTTTCCTTGACTTGCATATATTTTCAAAATAATAGCCGGTTTTGGAAAATTGTTAGAAAAAGAGAAATCTCAGAATTAACTTTCTTACGAGGAAGATGACGCCATGTATGATCGCATGCACGAACTTACGCGGGAACAGATTCGGATGATCCACGACGCCTCCATGGATATTCTTCAATACACCGGAATTAAATTCAATGAACCCGAGGCGCTGGCCATTTTTAAGAAGCGGGGAATCAAGGTAGATGGAGATCTTGTCTATTTGGCTGAAGCAGACGTGCTAGAGGCATTGGAGACGGCTCCCTCGCAGTTTGTAATTCAAGCCCGGAATCCTGAAAACGATGTGACCATCGGAGAAAAAAGCTTCGCTTTCGCCCCCGGTTACGGCCCACCGTTTATTACTACCGGCGATGGTAAATGTCGCCAAGGAGTCATGGAGGACTATAACAATTTTTGCAAACTCATTCAGACATCGAAATACCTCGATATGAATGGCTTTTTGATGATTGAGCCCTCTGACGTGTCCCCCGACAAAGCCTATTTGGATATGTTGTATGCAAACATGGTGCTCTGCGACAAGCCATTTCTAGGATGTCCTACCTCCAGACAGGGCTCAATCGATAGCCTTGAGATGGCCGGAATCCTATGGGAAGGAAAGAATAATATTCGTAATAAACCCTGCTTGCTTGCAAATATCACCACACTGTCTCCGCTGCAGTTCGCCGCTGAAATGGCCGCTTCTTTAATCGAGTTTGCGCGATTTGGTCAGCCCTGTGCAATCGTTGCCCTCATCATGGCCGGGTTCACGGGTCCCGTGACCATGGCAGGCGTTCTGACGCTCCAGAACGCCGAGATTTTAGCCGGTATTGCCCTGACCCAACTCGTAAACCCGGGCACCCCCGTCATCTATGGATCGACCTCATCCCCCATCGATATGAAATCAGGGGTGATTTCTATCGGTGCTCCGGAAATGTCCCAGTTCGTCTCCGCCACAGCCCAGATGGCCAGATTTTACGGGCTCCCCAGCCGCGGCGGCGGTAGCCTGACAGACGCCCAATTTCCGGATATACAGGCCGGCATGGAGTCGGCGTTGCTGCTTTCCGCAGCGATTCAGAGCGGAGTTCACTATATTTTGCATTCCTGCGGCATTCTGGGGTCATACCTTGCGATGAGTTTTGAAAAGTTTGTGGTGGATGAGGAACTGTGTGGAATGTTCAGAAAGCTTGCGAAACCCGTAGAGGTGACAGATGACACGATCAGTTTGGATATCATAAAAGAAGTGGGCATTGGTGGTTTGTATTTAACTCACGATCAAACTTTGGCCCGCTGTCGAACCGAGTATTTTGTTCCTCACATCGCTGTGCGCCAGACCTATGAGAACTGGGCCGAAGACGGTATGCTGCGGGCCGACCAGCGCGCCGCAGAGGTGGTGCAGCAGAGGCTGGCGAGTTACCAGAAACCTGACATCGATCGCAACACGGCGCGGGCACTTCTCAATTACGTTGAACAACATAAGACCTAAATTGCTATATCTGATGGTATATGTGTTTCAATCACCGGCTAGTGCGTTAATACCGATTGGCTTTTGAATAACCATTTAAAAGGATCAGGGTGATGAAACCGGTTTTAAAATTCTTAGCGGAAGATGAAATTCAAGTCCTGCATCAATCTGCTCTGAAAATATTAAATGATATCGGAATGCGATTGCCATCGGATGAGGCACTTTCTATCATGAAATCCGCAGGTGCGAAAGTTACCGATGACGCTATTGTTAAAATTCCAAACCAACTGGTCGATGATGCCATTGGAAATGCGCCTAAACGAAATAAAGTGACGCTTTGCGCACGGGGCCCGGAACATGATGTAACCTTTAATAACCATGACCCGGCGATCGCCTGCATGACCATGGCGACCCATGTTATTGATCCTTATACCGGTGAGAGAAGGTCTGCCACGAACGAAGATTTGGCCCGTCTCACCTGGCTGGCCGACCAGCTCGAGAATATAAAAGTCAATGGTGGATTGGTGACCCCCCAGGAGGTACCCGGAGACATTAATGACTGGTATACTTGGGCAACTTGCATTAAAAATACCAGCAAACACATTACCGGCGGTGTTTTGGGT
>JASFPE010000308.1:0-7163 GCA_050116155.1 Desulfobacterales bacterium | reverse complement strand
GATGATCCAATCAGAGCTGTTAAAGCTGCACGCGAGATCCATGACCTCGTTGATGCTGTCAGCCCGGATGTCGAAACCAGAATCGGACAATCCATCTCGATGCACACTGGAATCAATACGGGCCTGGTGGTAACCGGTGAAGTGGACATGGAGAGGGGAACCCATGGCGTTGCAGGGGACACCATTAACCTGGCTTCCCGCTTAAGCAATCTCGCCAAACCTCGAGAAATTCTGGTTGAAGTAGATACCTACCGCCAGATTGAGGGACAATTTACATGTGAGCACTCGGAAACAACCACGGTCAAAGGTAAGTCAGAGCCCGTGCAAGCCTATAAAGTGCTGTCTCAAAGGGAAAAACCCGTAACCATTCGGCGCCTTTCCGGTGTGAGAGCCAATCTGGTTGGCAGAAAGGTAGAGCTGGCCGAGCTGTCGGAGGCAGTTGAAGACCTGCATGCCGGCAAAGGCAGGATTTTCTCAGTATACGGAGACGCCGGCACGGGCAAAAGCAGACTGATCGAGGAGTTTAAAGCCTCACTGGATCTCGCAGAAATTCAATGGATAGAAGGCCATGCCTATGCATATTCACGCAACATACCCTATTTTGCATTGATTGATATGCTGAACAGGCTATTCAAAATTGACGAAGGCGATTCTTCTGAAAAAGTGAGAAGCCAACTGGAGTCCGGGATTAAGGAACTTATCGGCGATAATGATGATATGGTTCCATACATAGGAGGTTTATACTCGTTGGATTACGAGAAACTCGAAGAAGTTAGTCCCGAGTTCTGGAAGACCCATCTACAAACAGCCATCCAGACAATCCTGACCACGCTGGCCAAAAAAGCGCCGACTATCTTTTTTCTGGAAGATTTACATTGGGCGGATCCCTCCTTTGTGGAGCTGTTTCGCAAAACCTGCCTGGAGATGCGGCAGCCAGCCATTGTCCTCTGTGTTTACCGGCCGACCTTTACTCTTTTCACCAGTCATCAGTTAAGCAGTCTCGGTAAAGTTTACCATGAAATTCGGCTAAAGGATCTTTCACTTTCAGACGCCCAGGAAATGCTGGAATCTTTGCTCAAAACCGAAAGCATTCCAACTGAGCTAAAGCGAGTGGTTCACAGCAAAGCCGAAGGAAATCCCTTTTATCTGGAAGAGCTCGTTAATACCCTGATCGAATCCGACACCTTGACCCGGGACAACGGCAGCTGGAAACTCGCCCGACCTATCACTGAATCTGATATTTCCTCTTCGCTTCACGCAATCATTTCCGGCAGACTGGATCGGCTGGAAAAAGAAACAAAGCGAATTCTGCAAGAGGCTTCGGTGATCGGGCGGGTTTTTTTCTACGATATACTTAAAAAGGTCACAGCGCTTAAAGAAAATATTGATCAAAGTTTAAAAGGGCTTGAGCAGCTTGACCTGATAAGGGGCAGATCACTTCAACCCGAGTTGGAATACATGTTCAAGCATGCGCTGACGCAAGAGGTCGTCTATAACGGCATCCTCAAAAAAGAGCGCAGGGAAATCCATGAAAAAATTGGACTCGTGATGGAGCAGTTATTTCAAGACAGGCTGCCGGAGTTCTATGAGACATTGGGCTTTCATTTCAAGCAAAGCGATTCTGTGTTTAAAGCCATCGATTATTTAAGGAAGTCCGGAGAGAAGAGCGTAAAACGATATGCTGTTGAAGAATCCCACCAGTATTACAAAGAAGCCTTTGAACTCCTTGATAGCAAGACAGAAAAGACAAAGACAGAAAAGGAGCTTCTGATTGAGCTCCTTATTGAGTGGGCTTATGTTTTTTACTATCGTGGCGACTTTAAAGGGATGGCTGAAGTGTTCGGTGCCAACAGGGCGATAGCTGAGTCCCTGGGAGACAAGTCCAAACTCGGAATGTTCTATGCATGGTTTGGATGGGCAATTGGTTGTCAGAATAAACTTACAGAATGTTATCCATGGCTTAAAAAGGCCATACAAATCGGCAAAGAAAATAAGGATCAACGCGTTATTGGTTATGCTTACACCTGGCTTGTATGGATGTTCTCAGTGATGGGTAAACCCGAACAAGCCATTAAATATGGAGAAGAAGCGCAAGAGATTGCGAAAGTTCTTAAAACGGATGCATATCTGTATTTTAAATCCCTTTCGGGAGTCAGTTTTGCATACGGTTTCAGCGGTAACGGGAAAAAGGCAATAGAAATTGGGAATACACTTGTTGAATATGGCAAAAAGCATTCCAATATTCGAAGCTTGACTATGGGTTATGCAAATATAGGGGGGGGCTACAGTGCGATTGGTGATTCGGCCGCAGCCATCAACGCCTACGAGAAAGCGGTTAATGTAGGCGCAGAACCTTTCTATACCGAGTTTATAAGAATGAACCTGGCATTACTATATATCCGGAACGGTAGAATTACAGAAGCTGAAAATGCTTTAAATCGTGTTGTAACTTTCAGCCAGGAAATGGGCGCAGGGATCGCCGGAATACCTGCCGAGATTTTTCTGGGTGTAATTTTAATAGCTAAGGGCCAAATGAGTACGGGGTTAAAACGACTAAAAGATGGGAGTCAGAAACTGCAAATGAGCGGAAGTTTACTCTACCATTTACAGTGCGAGTTTACCCTTGGAATGGTCTTTTTACAAATGGTAATCGGCGCGGAGCCAATCAGCGCATCAACGATATTTAATAATATAGGATTTCTTGTGAAAAATGTCCCTTTTGCCGGCAAAAAAGCTGAAGGCCATTTTAAAAAAGTTATAAACCTGGCTGAAGAAATGAAGGCCAAACCCTTTTTGGGAGGGGCATACTTTAATTTAGGTCTTCTTCACACAGCCAAAAAAAGAACTGATAAAGCCAGGCAATGTATATCAGAGGCTATAAAGATTTTTGAACAATGTGAGGCAGAAATATTTGTGCACCAGGCAAAGGAGGCACTCGAGTCTTTACAATAGAAGCTCTTCAGTCATTTTATGAAAATCAATATATTGTGGTTTGGATGAAGTCTTGAAAGTATAGATACCAGATGTATATTTGCAAATGATAAGTACTTTCAAAATTACATATTACTCCAACTAATCGGTATCCCGCTGTATTTATTTATCATTTTGATATTGTTTTTATATCTCAAGTGCAAAATTCCGCCACCTGCGTTACTTTCCAAGTTTTAGGAAGCTAGCGAGAATTCAAACTGAATCATCGAAACTTTACCAGGTTGCGATCCAGTATTTCTCACCTTTTTCAGATATCCCTGCAAAATTTTCTCTAAATTATACTACTGAATTCTATAATAACTATAATTATTATAATTTTATCATTCCCGCAATCTAGGTTATCTTTGTTTTTATCTATTAAATTTAATATATTACATATAATTTAAAAAATTTCAAAAAAATCCTTGACAAATCAATTTAATTATATTTAATAGAATAACTATAATAACTGTAACATTAAAGGAGGCAGTTATGGAGGACGTGCTCACGGTTTTCAAAGCCAGTCAGTACTGCAATGTATCTCCCAAGACAATCATTAACTGGGTGGAATCAGGTCACATCAAAGCCTACAAAACCGTCGGGGGACACCGCCGCATCAACAGGGTTGATCTGGAAGCATTTATGAAGAAACAGGGGATCCCGATCCCGGATAAAGAGCCGGTGGAAACAAAAAAGAAAATTCTGGTCGTGGATGACGACCCCATCATCGTCGAAACCATTGTCCAGGCGCTGGAAGAAGATGAATTTGATTACGAGGTGATATCCGCATCGGATGGCTTCGAAGCCGGCCTGCAGGTGACCCATTTTGCACCCCATTTGCTGATCCTCGATATCATGATGCCGGATATCAAGGGCTATGATGTGTGCAAAAAAATTAAAGAAAATCCGGAAACCCGGGATACCAAAATCATCGTTTTATCCGCTTACCTGGACGAAGAAAAATTTAAAAAAATGAAAGAATACGGTGCGGATGCGTGTTTTTCGAAGCCCCTGCCACTGCCCCAGTTGAAAGATGAGGTTGCCCGTTTGCTGGATCTTCGCTGAGGCCAATTGAGTTATTCGTTATTCCGCCTCAGGCGGATTCGTTAATAGTTATAGAAAGGAAATAATGATGAAATGAGGCGGCCATCAAACCCTCCTAATAACATATAACAAATAACCAATAACTTCTATTTGAGCGGTTTCCGCTCAAATAGAATAGGAGATACCCATGAAACTAAAAGAAGCCTTGAAAAAAAAGAAGTTTGTCGTCACCTCCGAGGTTCAGTCGCCCATCGATCAGGAACCGGAAGACCTGGTCGAGACCCTTAGCCGCGTGCGCGGCCAGGTGGATGGCGTATCCCTATCCGAGGTGGAATTCGAGGGTGTGGTGGGCGACACCATCAAGACCTGCCAGTTGCTGAACAAAAACCTGCTGGAACCCATTTATCAGACCACGACGCGCGAAAAAAACCGTTTGCAACTCGAAAAGGATCTCATCAGTGCCCATGACGCCGGCGTCAAAAATTTACTGGTGTTCACCGAAGATTACCGCATAACCGGAGACAGTCTGCAGGAGATGATGTTTTTCCATGTGGATGCCGGCAAATTGCAGTCCGTACTGGAACACCTCAAAGAAGGCCATACCGTCGAAGGCGATAGTCTTGAGGCCAAAGCCGACTTTTTGCTGGGTTCCGGTGTGGAATCCGCCTGGGGCAAAAATGTCCCGGACCTGGAATTAAAAGAAATGGAGGAGATGACCAAGATGGGCACCGGCTATTTTTTAACCACGCCGGTATTCGATCTGGACAAGTTTGAAAAGTTTATTCAGCAAACCAACACCTTTGGTATTCCCGTGATTGCCGAAGTGATGATTCTGCGAACCGCCGGCATGGCCCGGTTTCTCAATCGCCATCTGAAGTCCGGATTGGTGCCGGAATGGATTATCCAAAAATTAGCCCGCGCGCCGGACAAGCAAAAGGCCAGCATCGAGATCTTCACCGATATCGTCAGCGGCTTAAAGGATCTGTGCCAGGGAGTCCATATTATCACCATCGGAGCTGAAGAAAAATTAAAAAATTATCTGGATGCAGCCAAACTTAAATAGGTTCGCCCGTTAGCCCGTTGGCCGGTTAACCGGTTGAACCAGTCTGTTCGAGGTGTCCGTTCTTTAAACCGGCAAACGGGCCAACGGGCACACCGGCTAAACCTACCAACCAAAAAGGAGTCTTTCCTTTGGAAACCGTCACCTTGACCATCGATGGCAAAAAAATCAGCAGCCCTGCAGGAGCCAGTATTTTAGAAGCCGCGCAACAGCACGGCATTAAAATTCCCAATCTCTGTTACCATCCGGATCTCAAGCCGTATGGCGCCTGCCGCATGTGCCTGGTGGAGGATGAAAAGACCGCACGACTGATGGCCGCCTGTGTCACCCCCATTGCCGCGGATATGATGATACAAACAACCAGTCCGCGGGTGGTCAATCATCGACGCAATATCGCGCGCCTGATGATCGCCGAACATCCGGAATCTTGCATCGTCTGCAGCAAGGGAAACCGCTGCCAGCTGCGGCAGGTGGCTGCACAATTGGGAATCGGTGATACCCATCTGTATCACTTACCCAATTACAAACCCCTGGAGCAGGCCAATCCATTTATCATCCGGGATCTGAGCAAGTGTATTTTGTGCGGCAAGTGCATTCGCGCCGATCACGAGCTGGTGGTTGTCGGTGCCATTGACTATAACCACCGAGGATTTCAGTCCCGGCCGGCAACCGCCCATGAAACGGCTCTTGAACGCTCAAACTGTACCTTTTGCGGCACATGCGTTTCCATGTGTCCAACGGGAGCGCTCTCGACAAAAAATACCCGTTATGTCGGAAGTCCTGACCGGGAAGCAAACACCATCTGCGGCTTTTGCGGTGTGGGCTGCAACCTGGCAGTCGGCGCTTCTGATGAGAAAGTCACCGAAGTCAATCCGGCTCACCTTTCAGATAGTGTCAATGGTGCGACCCTGTGCGTCCGGGGACACTTTGCCCATGATTTTCTGAACTCCAGGAATCGTTTAATCTCTCCGCTGGTTCGCAACCACGCCAATGAGGAAAAAGATGAACTGGTTCCAGCTGCATGGGAGGATGCACTGGATCTTGTTGCCCAACGCTTGATGGAGATTAAAAGTAAATATGGCCCCCAGAGCATTGCCTTTCTGGGCTCATCGAAATGCACCAACGAAGAAAATTACCTCTTTCAAAAAATCGCACGTGTCGTCATTGGAACCAACAACGTGGATAACGGCGGTTACACATCCGGGCAATTTCGCTACACTGTTTTCGATGCAAAAACCGATGACGGATGCCGCGTCAATCCTCTGAGTGATATACAAAAAGCCGAAGCCATCATCGTGTTAGGAGCAGATCCCAACCATTCGGTGCCCGTCCTCAGTTACTATCTAAAAAAAGCAGCCCGGCAGGGGGTGCCCATCGTGGTTGTCGATCCACGCAAAACAGAACTGGTAAAGTTCGCTTCGTTGTGGCTGCGCCCCAGGCTTTACTCCGATCTGGAATTAATCAATGCGCTGGCTGCTTTGCTGCATGAAAGACAGAGTTACGATTCGCAGTACATCGATAATTATACCGAAGGCTTCAGTATATTTCGCTATAGCCTGACTTCTCTCGATCTTGATCGCGTCTACCGGGTCACCGCATTAGACAAGCAATGCCTGACTGAACTCGTTGAACTTTTAGATGGGAAAAAGATCGCATTTGCGGTCGGGCATGGTATTTTACAACAGAAATATGGAATGCATACCCTGGGTGCGATTCTCAATTTATCTTTGCTGACCGGGAGTTTAGGCACCAAAAGTGGTGGAATTTATTTACTTGCCCGGGAAAATAATCAAATTGGGGCGATGGACATGGGATGCGTTCCGCATCTGCTTCCCGGCCGCCAGCCGCTTGATGATGAGACCGCCCGCAAAAAGTGGGAGAAGATGTGGCAGGTAAAGATTTCGCCGGACCCCGGGTTGAACATGGTGCGGATGATTGAAGCCGCAGAACAAGGCAACCTGAAAGCCATGTATATCATGGGAGAAAATCCGCTGCGCTGTTTACCACAGCCAGAGCGGGTTCAAAAAGCCCTCGCTAAACTAGAATTTATGGTGGTACAAGATATCTTAAACAGCGAAACCGCTCAAAT
>JASFPE010000307.1:0-7176 GCA_050116155.1 Desulfobacterales bacterium | reverse complement strand
TCCGTCAAGCCTTCAAGGAATTGACTTCCAGCTCCAAGGCTGAAGTCAAAGAAATCCTGGTTCAACAGATGATCAAGGGTGATCGCGAGCTGATGATCGGGCTTACCCGCGATGCCCAGTTCGGCCCCTGTGTGATGTTTGGCCTGGGCGGCATATTTACCGAAATTCTGGAAGATGTCGCCTTTCGGGTAGCGCCACTGACCCGTTGGGACGCCATGGATATGATGAATGAAATCAAAGGTAAGAAAATTTTGGATGCGTTCAGAGGGAAACCGGCAGTGGATCGGGAGGCTCTGGCCGATATCCTTTTGGCCATAGGCCAAATCGGTCTGGACCATGAGCATGTCCATGAAATTGACATTAATCCATTAAAATTTATTGACGGAAAACCCGTGGCCGTAGATGCGCTGGTTGTCCTTAGCGAGTAATCCAGTTTTTCCATAATATGTATGTATCAGATACAATCAGGTTTTAGGTGTTAGGAACCATCTGGTTTCAGGTGTCGGGTTTCAGGTGTCAGGAAATAAATTGCGGATTTTGGATTTCGGATTGAGAGACATGATAATTTAAGAATTGCTAATTTAAATTCCTCAATTATCTTCTGTTTTCTGACACCCGAAACCTGACACCTGACACCTAAATCTTTAAGAAAGAATCCATTCCAATTTATGATTTAATAATTCACAAGCGATATAGAGGCAGAAAGGAAATAATGTCAGCCGAAGCAGCTCAAAAATATTATTTTGAAACCGGCGTATACAGACCGCCGAGTGAAGGCGGGAGTCACTCCTTATTGATCCGCGTTACCCGCAATTGCCCCTGGAACCGATGCGCATTTTGCAACATGTATAAACATGAGAAATTCTCGTTGAGGTCTCCTGAAGAGGTTAAGGCCGATATCGATTCCATGGCTGCCATCTGCAAAGAATTAAAGCGTATCTCCGAAGAACTCGGAAACGCAGGTGAGATCAACAGAGATGCTGCCATTGCAATGATTCGCCGGGATCCGGTGCTGAACACAAGCCAGGGATTTGTCATGATTTACAGCTGGTTGCTTTCCGGTGGAAAAACGGCCTTTCTACAGGATGCCAACAGTTTGATCATGAAAACCGATCAACTCGTGGATATTCTCAAATATTTATGCAAAACGTTTCCGTCACTCAACCGGGTAACCTCCTATGCCAGATCGAAGACCCTGGCCCAGAAAAAACAGGAAGCGTTGCAGGCAATCCACAAGGCAGGATTGGCCAGACTGCACGTCGGTTTGGAAACCGGAGATGATGAGTTGTTGAAAAAAATTAAAAAAGGTGTCACCGCTGAAGGCCACATAAAAGCCGGCAAAAAAGTGATGCAAGCCGGATTTGAATTGTCCGAATACTGGATGCCTGGTCTGGGCGGTAAAGCCATGTGGCAAGCCCACGCCAGAAATACCGCGCGGGTGCTAAACGAAATCAATCCCCATTATATCCGCTCCAGGCCCTTTTTCCCCATGCCGGGCACCCCCCTGTTCGAAGCCCATGAATCCGGGGATTATCAGCCATTATCCCCCCGGGGACAATTGCACGAATTGAAGCTGATGATGGCGGAATTGGAGGTAACTTCCAAGGTCTGTTTTGACCATGCCGCTAACTGGTGGATCGGCAAAAACGGCGGGCTTTTGCTCACTCACAGCTATGAAGGCTATAAATTCCCGGAGCAAAAACCTCGCGTGCTCCAGTTAATTGACGAGGGCATAAAGGTCCAGGAAGATAATCCTATAGATCCAGGCTTTCGAATTCACCTTTAGAGCATTTGGGATCGCGATATCATCTTGATATTAAGAGAAAAGAGATCCATTGTGGATGAGGTTTATTCTATAACATTGTTTTTGGGGCCAAAAAAGGCGATATAGGGCTTAAAATGGACCTGGATTTTAGTGGTTTTCATGTGATTCAAGATAGATAGCTCGGCCCGACCCCAAAAACTCAAATACCTGCTATCCTTTTAAGTCTAATCCTGCATCTTTAAACAGCTTTTTCATCCCCGGTTTATTGGCGAATATTTCTTCCCGGGTGAGGCCATCCAGTTCGTGGGGGAAAACCAGCCATTGGTCGGTTTCATGAATACAGAAGTCCGGAACGATGTCCGTTACATTCTTCTTCGGCTTATACCAGGCCGTGGCAATGCGGATGTCTTTGGGCATGTTACGCCGCATCTTACTATGAAGGGTTTCTAATATGGCCTTGATGCTGTTTCCGGTATCAAATACGTCGTCCACGATCAGCAAACCGTCTTCCCAGTTGGCATGCCGAACAACATACTCCAATCCGTGGACCCGCACCTTTTTGTCTCTTTTGTCGATGCCGTAATAAGATGAGGTTCGAATGGCAATATGATCGGTTTTAACACCTAAGAGGTCCAATATTTCCTGAACCGCAATTCCTACCGGTGTGCCACCGCGCCACACACCGATGATGAAGCTGGGCTTGAATCCGCTTTTGAAAATCCGCAAGCCGAGATCAAAGGAATCATTTAACAGGTCCTGGGCGGTTAGGTATATTTTTTCGTCCATAATCTGATTACGTGCTCCTTAACTATTAGAATCAAGACGAATATTAATATATTACTTATAATTATCAATTGCAGATTTCAAATATTAATTTAAATTATAATAAAATTTGGTGGCAGGCAAGCCATGGGATATACTCAAATCATTAAAATCACACAATCTAAATAAAACTCGACATTGACAATCAGCTTCGCCTTATATATTTGGAGGTTAACCTTTATCTCTTATTTGAGGGAAGTATGATAGAGCGCCCATCTTTAAAGGAATTCAAGGCTGCTGCAAACAGCCTTGAGTCAATAATAATTCGCACACCGTTGATACCGTACCGCGGGGGAGATAATGACACCAACATTCTGCTAAAACCCGAAATTCTCCAGGCGGTGAATTCGTTTAAACTTCGCGGTGTATTTAATGCCGTTGCATCGCTCAAGGAGGAGGAAAGAGAGAGAGGTGTCAGTACGGTTAGTGCCGGAAATACAGCTCAGGCACTTTCGTGGTCTGCAAGATATTTTGGAATATCCGCCCGCAGCATTATGCCGGAGACGGCACCTGCTCCCAAAGTTGAAGCCGTTAAAGCATACGGCGGAATTCCGGTGCTCGTACCGATGCCAGAGGTATTTCGCTTCTTACAGGAACATCTCTGGGAACAGGAACCGTATTCCTTTATTCACCCGTGGACCAATCGACAGGTAATGATCGGCCACGGTAGTCTCGGCCTCGAGATCATGGACGATGCACCCGGCATTGACACTGTGTTTATTCCTGTGGGCGGCGGCGGATTGCTCGGCGGAGTCGGCAGCGCTATCAGGGACGTCGACCCTTCAGTACGCATTTATGCGGTTGAGCCTGAAGGTTGTCCCTCACTGCGTTCGGCCGTGGATCAGGGCCAGCCCATCACAGTGGAATGCAAGACCATCTGTGACGGTGTGGCAGTGCCTTATATCACGGATGAGATGTTTCCGCTTCTCAATGAATTAATCGATGATGTACTATTGGTTTCAGAGCGCTCGGTGCGCTCTGCAATCAGGTCACTCTTGTGGCAAAATAAAATGCTGGTTGAGCCCGCTGGTGCGCTCGCGTTGGCTGCAGCCCTGCAAATACCTCCGCAAGACAGAGGCAAAAGTGCGTGCCTTGTCACCGGCGGTAGCATCGGCGTCGATCTTTTAATGGAAATTCTTCAGGAGAACCAATGATATGAAAAAAACAATCGTACAAACGACTGGCGCCCCCGCTGCCTTGGGTCCCTACAGCCAGGGTGTCATGGTAGAAGGTGGCCGTACCCTGTATATCGCCGGCCAGGTACCCATTGACCCCCAAACCGGCAAGCTGGTGGGGGATGGCGACATTGAAGCTCAAACCGAACGCGTCCTGGATAACATTGGTGCTATACTACAGGAGGCCGGCATGGGATTCCAGGATCTGGTAAAAGTCGGTATTTTTCTCTCAAACTTTGATGATTTTACCAAAGTTAACGAAATCTATGGCAGACGTTTCACGGACAGCCCCCCTGCACGAAGCACGGTGCAGATCGCCAGGTTCCCCATGGGGTTTCTAATTGAGGTTGACGCCATCGCAGTAGCCTGAGCGCAAATGAAGTCAAATGTGAAATAGAATACATAATTTGAAAACATTTTCACATCATATGTGTATAAGATTTAACAGTGCCAGAAACCGAAACTTTCGGTAACTATTTGATATAATATATAAATTTAATTAAATTTTTATTTTTATGATATGGCGCATTTATTGCTATACACTTAAACAGAGCATGGGATAACAAAAATAAGGAGAGATTAATGCGTAAATTATTCCTGATTGTCCTGTTATCATCCATGCTTCTGGTTACCGTTAAGTCATCCTTTAGCGCCGTCCTTCCAGCCGATCTATTCGGCAATAATTTCAATGTCGATTCCATGATGTATAAAAAAGGAATGGACTACTGGGTCGAAACCATCGAAAACAACGGCCTGCAGCTGGCCACCATCACCACCTTCCAGCAAAAAAATTGTGACCCCTATTCTGCTTTCAAATACAACCAGGGTGCCATGTCTACGTGTTACAGCGTCTTTGCCGATGTAATGTATGGACCCGTAGAAATGGATTTTATGGCCTTTGATGGTCGGTTGGCAACGATTATTGTCAATGCGGGTGACGGCATTGAGTTTAAACCGGAATCCTTTACCATTAGTTCGCCAATTTCGAATTCTAATGAAGTACTCGTTTTGATCGATGGGGTAAGGTTCTTAATAAATCCCGGTGAGAGCAACCAGATTATCACGATTGACATCAAGCCGGTGGACAAATTCACCGGTAAACACCAGACTAAAAAAGCAGGCGTACCGGTAGTTATCTTCGGCAGTGCTTATCTGGATGTAAGTAGCATTGAAATCAACAGCCTGGTTTTACAAGGTTTTGGCGTCATGCTAGATGAGCAACGCAACAACATGGCCATCATTGATTTTGTCAATGATGATCCTTATCCTGACCTGGTTGTTAATTTCGAAAATACAGCCGGCAGTTATTCCAAGAATCTCAGCCAGGCCACACTGACCGGAAATTTGTCAAACGGCACGATCATCAGCGGCAATGACTATTTCTCTATCTCTCCATAAGCCAAAAGTGATTCCCCTTTACTTGTTCCCCTCCTATCAAAGGCTTTTTTAAAATTATAGATTTTGTCTTTTATCCGCAAAACCGGCCAATTTGTCATTCCGGGCTTGACCCGTGGTTCGACATGCCGATCGACAGGCTCACGGTCCTGAGCGAAGTCGAAGGACTCACGTTCCTGAGCAAAGTCGAAGGACTCACCACCCTGAGCGAAGTCGAAGGGGAATCCATCTTGATTACAAGACCTTCGTGACCTGGATGCCGGATCCGTCATCCCGGACTTGATCCGGGACCGGCATGACATGAGGAATAATCACTTTTTTACTATTATGACACAGTCTGTCAAAGATGATTTTAATTCAATGCTTTGATTTTATTGCGTACCAGCCTATCGAAATCAGACAAAAACGAAGTTTTGATCCAGTTTCTATGATCCAGGCTTAAAAGCTTGCCGGTATCCCGCAACATCTTCGTAGACTCTATATTATTAATTACCCCTAATATCACCCTGAAAAATCTTTTATTATCACCGAAATTCTTTATTATCATTGGCTCATCCAAGGCATAGGCATTATTCAAAATAAACCAGGCATCAAAAATATCTCTGCCTGCCTGCCGTTCTACAAACGTAATCAGCTTTTCTGTCATTAAAAAAGAAGGCTCGAGGGTAAGCACCGGAACGCCTCTGAGTGATTCAATGGTTGTTTTTAGCTCCTTTTCCCTTGTTGAGATTTCAATTTTAACACGAAAATTTCTTTCTGGTCCTGCGAATCGTAGTTCTAAAAGAACCGTGTGATATTTCACCGCGTCATCTGTTATTTCCCATCTCCTTTTTGCAATCGCAGATTTAATAATTTCCATCAGCTTTTGAGGAGAAGTTTTTGATAGAGAATCATAATCAATATCTTCAGAATACCGTGGTAGGTTATGAAAAAGCTTCAAAGCCGTACCACCTTTAAAAGCAATGTTACTTCCAGCCTCAGATTTGGCCAGTATCTGAATAACCTCTATGATAGTATTTTCCCTGAATTGATTAAAAAAATCCTGTTTACTTGGCTTCATATTCATGTCTTTCAAAATTACTTAATAATTTTCTTACGATTTTTGGATACAAACGACAATAAAAGGCAAGCAAGTCACTATCCAATTTCGATATATCCACATCCTCAGGTAATAATTCTGCTAATCCCTTGCTCTTTATATAAAGCATATCTAGCAACGCCTTTTCGGGTTGGACGATGAAAAAGTCTTCCACCTTTGTCTGCCCAAAACGAAAAAGATCAGGACTCATACGCCGATACACAAATTCGGTATCATTCGCAATACACCGGTGACTTCCCTGGGCAATTGAAAAAACCGTTTGGGGAACTTGAACGATAAGGCCCCAATAGTTTAGCGCTGATTCCAATGAGATAACAGATGGTTGGTGAAGTGCATTGGCCAGAGCGAAAATAGAATACTTCCGATTGGCAAGGGTATACAGATCACGTTGGAGCCTGACTAATATACCGCTTTTAACTAATCGCGTGGCCGCAGTCCGTGCACTTTCGCGTGTAATATTAAACAGTGCCTGAAGGGATGTAACCGATAAAAAGGGGCTCTCGGCATTTAATAATTTGGTAATTGTGTTCGTTGCCATTTATATTACGTTTGTTTTTAATAAACATTTATGTTTATTTATCTATATCCTAAAATAAATATCAAGTCAATCTATAGCTATGAAACGCCGGTCATCAGTTTGCCGATGAAGGTGGGAGGGAAAGGAGTTGTTGAACAGATTGTCTTATCTTACCCTATCTTTAGCCAGAGGATTGCCGGTTTAAGAATTTCTCGATTAGAGGCGAAAGATCCCTGAAGTCTGTCTGCATCTCCTGTTTCGGGTCTTTTTCATCACCTGCAGCGTAACAGAAACCGAAGCGCAGGTCGATGTCTATACCTTTTAATTGGCAGTATTTTTCCAGGGAGGGTTTGGGCATACTGCCAATCAGGAAGGCATTGATTTGTGCGCCCCACTCGAAGTG
>JASFPE010000306.1:0-7202 GCA_050116155.1 Desulfobacterales bacterium | reverse complement strand
ACAACATCGAATCGGCCTCCCTTGAGCGTTACTTCATTAATAATGGTAGGAACAGTGTGACCCATCTGGGGTTGTCCCACTAAAATAGGATACCCAGTTCCGGTTACCTGAGGGGATAGAGTCCACGTATTGCTCCCCAGTTTTACCGGAGCGCCGACTCGTTGGGCTTCCTTAAACGCCATTTTCGCGAGATTTTTTTCTTCCTTTGTCCACAGAGCAATAGAGCTATCCTCAGCTAGATATGATGGAAAACACGCGCTTGCACTTATTCGTGGAATGAAATTCCCTCCAATATTCTTTTCTATATAGGTGGGAGCCGAAGGGTCATTTATCCAACGCCAGTCATTGAAAGCCGCCCAACCCTCTTCTTTACCGAAACGCTCGGTCAATATTTGTAAGGCATTCAAATTTTTCATTTCAGAACCACCGATCATTCCAAATCGCCTTAACAAACTCTTCCAAAATGCCAGGATATCGGAGGCCGTGAAATGCTGGGGTTTCAGTTTAAGGGCCAAATATTCCATCGGCATTATTTTCGGGTCTGCCAAGACTTCATCGACTCGGCGATTCACACCTTTCAAATAAGCCGTAAATAATTTCTGGGCGTCGGCGGAATGCTGCTCAAACATGGCGCGGTATTCATCTTCAGTATAGTTCATAAGCCGGTTTTGCATATCCGATTGTACAAGGTTGGGTCCGAAAATTTCTGCAAGGGTTCCCCGCCCCCAACGTTTGTTCACTTCCATCTGCCACAAACGATCCACTGCGGTAATGTATCCGAATTCCTCAAAGAGCTGTTCCTCTGTATCTGCTTTAATAGAAGGAATGCCATATTGGTCACGGGTAACCTCGGCAGTGCCCCAAGCAGACGCAAAACCCATTAAAATCAGGAACGCTAAAACCATAAGTGTTGTGATCAGCCTCATTTCAAACCTCCTTTCGGAACAGGGTTATTGGTTAGCGTGTAAGACTTTGTGAAAAATAAAAAATCCCATTTCTTATTTAAAGAAACAGGATTCTTTGATTCATAGCTCGGCTACCTTCGGACAGGGGTTAGCGCATTATTGAGAATTTAGATTAATTAACACATCGGTTTTGGCAAAGTCAAGAATTGGCGTTATAAAAGTACACACTAAAACCACCCCATTCATAGGATCTCTCGAGCTCATCGTCGCGCTGACTAACAATGATTATACTGCATGCACAAAACAGTAAGCGCAGACCTTCTCTAAATTGTTTAGACTGATGCAAGATAGACTTCCCTTTATCATCCGTCCCTAACTTGAACTCAACTATTTAGGCCAAGGCCAAACATTCTTCTTTGGCTTGTGTTTTTCAAAAGAGCATAAAAAGGAATTTATAAAATCCTACAATCAATTTAGAAACACAAGAAAATTTAATAAAAGTACTTTGCGGCGGATAGTGACTCGATACTCTATCAGAGCTGTAACTTACATTAGCTAATATAACAAAATTTGACTCGTCAAAAATTTTATGTTGGGTGCCTACAGATAAACATTTATAAAAGTAGAGATTCCATACTCAAAACAAATCTCCATTTAAATCATTTTTTCACCGATCAAACCAAGCGACCCACGACAGTAAAAAACCTTCGATCAAATCTAGACAAGTTTAGGTTTCCTACGGATTCGTCGACTTAGTGCTCAAGTTTCTCACTCTCTTCACATTTGATATTTATTCGAATTAACTATATATTTGATTCTTGCATCCATTTTGATTTATCCTGATTTATGCAAATTATAGAACAGTTTTCTCACACTGGGCCACACATAACAAAAAAAAGGGATATAGTCCTAAGACCATAACCCCTTGTTTTTACTGGTGCGCCAGGCAGGATTCGAACCTGCGACCTACGGATTCGTAGTCCGGCGCTCTATCCGGACTGAGCTACTGGCGCATTAGGTGTGTATAAATTTACGAGCGGATAAAATAAGCTAGATTGGGCCCTATGTCAATGTGTTTGTTGGATTCAATTCGATGCTTACCTCTGGGCTCTGTCAACTTGCAACTTATCGCTGGCTTGCGGCCTGTGGTTTCAAGTGTCAGGTGTCAGGGGTCAGAAACTTCAAATGCAGTGGTTGAGTCCTTATTCTAGGTTTCTTGTGATTGTGGAATATAGGGGGTGCTATTTCAACAGATTTTACCAAAATATCATGAATAATGAACATTTAAAATATATGAAAATTGCTCTAACTGAGGCAAAAAAGGCGGGGCAAAAAGCGGAAGTTCCCATCGGGGCAGTGCTGGTTTCGAAAAACGGTGAAATCCTTGCGGCATGCCATAATCAGACTATTTCATTGCATGACCCAACCGCTCATGCCGAGATACTCGCCCTTCGAGAAGCAGCGCAAAAAACTAAAAATTACCGGTTGTTAAACACTACGCTCTATGTTACCATCGAGCCCTGCGTCATGTGCATGGGGGCGATTGTGCACGCGCGGATTTCGGCGTTGGTTTTCGGAGTTAAAGACCCGAAATGGGGTGGCGCCGGATCATTGTACAACCTGGCAGCCGACAATCGACTCAATCATCAGGTAAAGATCATTGAAGGAATTTGTGAGGACGAATGCCGTGCTCTGATGCAGGAATTTTTCCGAAGCAAAAGACTATAATAAACTCAAACAGAGATCACAGAGTACGGTTATATTTGTCCGATCGGAAAGTTCCGATCGGACAAAAACCCAAATAAATATCTCTGCGCCCTTAGCGACTCGAGCGAAGCCCCGCGGGGGGGATGCAAGCACGGGCGGTGAATAAAACTTAAAAAGGATGAAGAGATGGCTAATGTAGTAATCGTCGGGACCCAATGGGGTGATGAAGGCAAAGGCAAGATTGTCGATTTACTGGCCGAAAATGCGGATATCGTGGTCCGATTTCAGGGCGGCAATAACGCCGGCCATACCATGGTCGTGGGCGGCGAACAATTTATCTTTCACTTGGTCCCCTCCGGTATTTTGCAAGGCAAAACCTGTGTGATTGGAAACGGCCTGGTGGTTGATCCGGGGGTGCTATTGGAGGAGCTTGACCGCTTGAGCAGCCGCGGCATAAATGTTGATCCTCAAAAATTCTTGATATCCGAAAGGGCCCACATCATCATGCCGTATCATAAAGCCGTGGATGCGGCCCGGGAAAACTTTAAGGGTGATAAAAAAATCGGCACCACCGGTCGCGGCATTGGACCGGCCTATGAAGACAAGGCCACTCGCAGAGGAATTCGATTTGTTGATTTACTCGATCCCGATGTATTCGCAGAAAAAGTAAACACCATTCTGGATGAAAAAAATTTTTATCTCAAAAACTATCTTTCCGCCGATACGCTGGAAGCCGAAAGTATCATTCAACAATATCAAGAATACGCCCAAAAACTGGCACCCCATGTCACCAATATTTCGATCACCCTGGACCAGGCACAAAAAAGCGGACAACAGATTCTATTTGAAGGCGCCCAGGGAACGCATCTGGATATCGATCACGGCACATACCCCTACGTGACGTCGTCAAACACCCTTGCCGGCAATGCCTGCTGCGGGGCCGGTGTGGGGCCCAGACAAATTGACGATGTCATCGGTATTGTTAAGGCCTATACCACCCGGGTCGGAAAGGGCCCCTTCCCTACCGAACTTCTTGATGACATTGGCGATAAGATTCAGGAAAAGGGAGCAGAATTCGGTGCCACCACCGGTAGAAGGCGCCGCTGCGGCTGGCTCGATACCGTGCTGTTGAGAAATTCGGCACGATTAAACGGGTTGAGCAGCATTGCCATTACCAAACTGGATGTACTGGGAGAAATAGAATCATTGAAGATATGCTCTGGCTATGAATATAAGGGAAAAAGAATGGACGATTTTCCGGCCAGCCTCAATGTTCTGGCCGAGTGCAAACCAATTTATGAGACGCTGCCGGGATGGCCTGAAGATATTTCCGGAATTAAGGATTTTGATGACCTTCCTCAGAATGTAAAAAAGTATCTCAAACGCGTAGAGGAACTGGTTGAGACACCCATCAGCATCGTTTCCGTTAGCCCGGAACGGGATGCGACGATGGTGCTCAGGAATCCATTCCTTTAGCGCAGAGCGCAGAGGGCATAGCGCATAGCGTCAATAAATAAGCTTTGAATCATTGAATTTACGCTTTGCGCTCTGCGCTATGCGATACGGAATTTTATGACGCATTGAATTTGATAGGAGTTGACAATTTAGGGCCTATGACCTATTAGTAACACCTTAGTCGGGACGTGGCTCAGTCTGGTAGAGCACAGCGTTCGGGACGCTGGGGTCGGAGGTTCAAATCCTCTCGTCCCGACCATTATAAATTCAATAGCTTAGCCCGGTTTCTTAAAGTAGGAGCTGGGCTTTTTTTGATACCATATTTTGATGTTGAGTGTATGGATAGAAAATTGGATAGTCTCAGGGCGCGTAATTCGGTCGTTTGAAGAACGATCCATAGGGAAATGAGAGGGAATTATGGGAGATTTGAAGGATGTGCTCAAAACTCCTTTGCCTGAAGGAGCCAGACGAATCGTAAAAACAATTCAATGGATTGGCATTCTTTTCTGGTTTTCATTTATTTTCTTGAATCTATTGCATGGGATACCTGAAGATATATCAGCAACCAAGCTAATTACAATTTTACTTCTTCTGACATTAATTTATCTTACTATTCTAATATTAATATTTCCAATAATTGTGAAAGTTGTTGTCTGGGTTGTTTTAGGATTTAAGGAAAAAGAATAAAAAGATTGAAATAACACCAATTTGTTATTGCCCTTGACCAACTGAATTTCTTTGGTTATTAATTTTATTTAACTATCGCACGAATCGCTCACTCTGCTTGATCTGATGTTGTTATCATTCTACTACTAAGTCTGTTCTGAACGTTCTTTTTTCTCGATAGGATTTGCCCCATCGTTTTAAAACCTTAAAAAAGGAGCCTCCCATGACTCAAGAAGGTTTTAAACGCAAGCTCACCGCCATCCTCAGTGCCGATGTCATCGAATATAGCCGGCTTATGCGGGATAACGAAGAAGCCACCGTCCGTGATTTAGCCGCTCACCGTGTCTTGATCACCGAAATTATCCAAAAGCATCATGGCCGGGTCGTAGATTCTCCGGGCGATAATATCTTGGCCGAGTTTGCCAGTGTGGTGGATGCGGTCAATGGTGCCATAGAAATCCAGGAGGAGATCACCAAACGCAACACAGATATTCCTGAAGACCGTCGCATGGAGTTCCGCATTGGCATCAATCTGGGTGACGTGATCGAGGAAGAAGAGCGGATTTATGGGGATGGCGTCAACATAGCTGCTCGGGTGGAAGGACTGGCGGAAGCCGGGGGCATCGCCATATCAGGAACCGTCTATGAACATATCAAAGATAAACTATCGCTGGGCTATCATTATTTAGGCGAAAAGGATGTAAAGAATATTCCCGAGCCGGTTCGGGTTTATCGAATCTTAACAGCACCCGAAGATACCGGTAAGATGACCGGTGAGGAGAAGCCTAAAGCAAGCAAATTGCGTTTGGCTGCTTTCTGTGCACTTGCTTTCTTCATTCTGGTGGTTGGTGCTGTGGCAATCTGGAATTATTATTTCCGTCCTTCGTTTGAGCCTGCCTCAGTTGATAAGATGACCTTCCCTCTTCCCGAGAAGCCTTCCATAGCCGTGCTGCCGTTTGACAACATGAGCGGTGATCCCGGTCAGGAATACATTGCCGATGGCCTCACAGAAAATATTATAACCGGGCTCTCCCAAATTCCCGAAATGTTTGTTATCGCCCGCAACTCTGTATTCACTTACAAGGGAAAGCCAGTAAAGGTAAAGCAGGTAAGCGAAGAGCTGGGAGTAAAGTACGTATTAGAAGGAAGCGTTCAGAAGGCGGGAGACCGATTGCGCGTCAACGCCCAGCTGATTGATGCGTTAAAGGGTCACCATCTGTGGGCCGAGCGCTATGATCGAGAACTGAAAGACTTATTTATACTCCAAGATGAAATCACAATGAATGTCCTAACGGCCATGCAAGTGAAACTGACACGGGGTGAGTCCGCCCACAGAATCAGGACAGATAGCTTCGAGGCCTGGGGCTATTATGTCAAAGGTTCAAGCCTCTTTAATCGCTTTACAATTGAGGACAATGCCAAGGCACGAAAACTCTGTGAGCGTGCTTTAAATATAGATCCTGACTATGCAGCTGCCCTGACATTATTGGGGTGGACCCACTTTATTGAGGTGAGGTGGGGATGGAGTGAGGATCCCGCAGAGTCTATGAAAAGAGCTTTTGAAATTGCACAGAGATCCCTGGCGCTCGACGAAACTCAGCCGGATGTTCATTCTACTTTGAATACGATCTATATGGTCCAAGGGCAGTATGACAAGGCCATTGTAGAGGGAAAGAGAGCTGTCGACCTCGCACCCAATGACGCTTTAGCCTATGTGCTTCTGGCTCAGGCAATGCGCGCTTCCGGAAGGTTTAGGCAAGCGGCAGAATTGTCAGAAAAGGCGCTGCGCCTTCAACCCTATTATCCAGCGTGGTATTTAGCGGAGCTGGGAATTGACTACTACTACGCTGGAAAGTATGAGGATGCAGTTGATATAATCAAACAATACCTGCAGCTATCTGAAAATCGCAGAGAAAATCAACCTATTTGGATGCTTCACAATGCTATGGTGTTAAATTATGTAAGGCTTGAAAGGTTAGCAGATGCAAGAGCTCACGCGGAAAAACTGCTCAAACTTATTCCCGGCTTCTCCCTTGAGTTGAACGAAAAAATGTCTTTCTTTAGAGACCCGGCACACCTGCAACAGCAGCAGGAAGACCTGCGCAAAGCAGGGATACCTGAACATCCACCTCTCAAACTGCCTGATAAACCCTCCATAGCGGTGCTGCCATTCGATAATTTGAGTAAGGACCCGGAGCAGGAATATTTCGCGGACGGCATGACGGATGATCTGATAACCGACCTCTCCAAAATCTCCGGCTTATTTGTAATCTCCCGCAATTCGACGTTTCAATACAAAGGTAAAGCTGTGGATGTTAAAAAAGTCAGTCGAGATCTGGGTATCCGCTATGTGCTGGAAGGAAGTGTACGTAAAGCTGGAGATCAGGTTCGAATCAATGCCCAGCTCATCGACGCCACAACCGGCGGTCATCTGTGGGCTGAGCGCTATGATGGCCAAATGGAGGACAT
>JASFPE010000305.1:0-7213 GCA_050116155.1 Desulfobacterales bacterium | reverse complement strand
GTGTCAGGTTCAAAAAGTTCTGGTTCAGGGTTGAAGGTTCAAAGCTTTTAAATCCGAAATCCAAAATCAGCAATCCGCAATCGAATTGCTGACACCTGACACCCGACACCTGAAACCTTAAACCTGAAATCAAGTAAATGAAAGATGATATCTGGTGCCTGGGATTTAGGAGAGTAAAAATCCGACCTCAATAGATGCATTGGAGGATAATATGCGCTGGAAATGGATATTGGGTATATCAGCGGCTGTCTTTGTGGCCCTTTTGTTAACGGTATATATCATTTTATTGTCTTACGATTACAATAAATTTAAGCCGCAGATAAAAAGAATCGTAAAAGAGCACACCGGCCGCGAGCTAACCTTAGAGGGTGATATTAAGCTGGGAATCGGATTATATCCAACCCTTGTGGTCGAAGGCGTTGCCTTGCAAAATGCCGCCTGGGGCACCCGTCCGAACATGATCACCGTCAAACGCGCCGAAGTTCAAGTGGATCTGTTAACGCTTTTGCGGGGCAATATAAACATCGAGCGAATAGAGATGATTGAACCGGACTATATTTTCGAAATCAACAAGGAAGGCAGATCCAATATGGAATTCGACCTACCGGAAAAACCGCCTGCCAAAGCGCAAAAAGAAGAATCTGAACAGGAAGTTCTCGCCCTGATTGGCTTTAAAGAGATCTCAGTGAAAAATGGAAAGTTTAACATTCATGATCACCGTGATAACACAACTGACGTTTTTTTCTTAGAAGAGTACACCCGGGAAACGGAGCATTTCAGGGGTGATTCCGAAATGGAATTTGTGGGAACTTATAACGATATTCCGATTAAGGCAAAAGGCAAAGTCGGACCGCTGGATCACATAGTCGATCCCACCGAAAAATGGGACCTTGACCTGATAGTCGAAGCATTTGACACTGAAGTTCAAATAACCGGGAGTATTCAGGATGCGCTGAAACCGGAAGGAATTGATGTCAAAATATCTGCCCGGGGCGAGGATTTTTCCAAGCTTGAAAAAATAACGCGCACAGAATTGCCGCTTAAGGGTCCGTTTACTGTTACCGGCAATTTCATGGCACCCACATTCCAGAAAATACAGCTGTCTGATTTCTCGATAAAATTGGGGGAAAGTAAACTTGAAGCTTCCGTAACAGTCGATTCTGCTAATAAAAAGCCTCGTATCGCCGCAAAACTCACCTCCGAAATCCTTGATCTGCGGCCCATCCTGGTTCGAGAGGAACAAACCACCGGCGACACCGGGGCGCAGACATCGAAACCTGGAAAAAATGCCGACAAAATATTCCCCGATTCACCATTGGAATTGGCGGGGCTGCAACAGGTGAATGCCACAATTGATCTGCAGATACAGCGAATTTTCCTGCCACGACTGGCCCTGGAAAATTTTAAGACCGGCGTTGATCTCAAAGACGGGCATCTGATCGTGAACCCGTTGGTTGCGAATGCCGGGGGGGGTCGGTTGGACAGCCACCTGGATGTGCTGGCAAAGGACAGCCAGGCAACGGTGAGCCTAAAAATCAACGTTAATAAATTGGATCTGGGGCAAATGCTTCGAGAGCTTCAAATTACCGATGCTATGGACGGAATGCTCGATCTCGACATCAATCTAAAGGGGCAGGGAAAATCGATTGCAGCGCTGATGGCCGGACTCAATGGTGATTTTATCTTTATTTTGGATGAAGGCCAGATGCCCCTTAAGTATTTAAATCTTGTAGGAGCCGATCTCACCTCCAGCTTTACGCGATTGCTAAATCCATTCGGAGAAAAAATTGATCGGACTCATTTTAACTGCGCCGTGGGCGATTTTAGCATCAAAGACGGCATAGCCAAAAGCGATGTCCTTATGATGGATGATCCCCGCAAGACATTGATCAGCGAAGGCACCATAAATCTCAAAACCGAAGCGTTGGATTTTGGCATTCACACCAAACCCAAAGAAGGCATCGGAACCAAAGCAACCGGAAAAATAAGTGTGAGTTTGAGTAAAATAACAAAACCCTTCAAACTGGGCGGAACACTGGCTCGCCCCTCTCTTCAAATCGACGCCATGGGAACGCTTAAAACCGCCAGTGCCGCCTTATTAGGCCCGGCAGGCTGGGCCTATCTCCTCGTATCGGGATCGTCAAATAAAGATCCATGCGATGCGGCCCTCAAAATTGCAGGCCACGGAACGCCTGGGGCAAAACCGAAGTCTGCTGAAGAAAAAGGGCAAAAGGACACCGGCGCAAAGAAAAAAGAAGGTTTGGGCAGCAAAATAAAGGGGCTTTTCAGCAAACCCAGGGAATAGCAGCAGCTTTTCGGTTTCGACTTGCCCAAGAGATGTCTTTGGGCTATATTAGAAGCGATTCGGATCTCGCGCATAGATCCTCCGGATTTAGGATCACATCTTTAAAGGAAAAAATCACCTTTACACCTTGATCTTTAAAACGTCTGAGCAAGCCGGTTAAATATGAATCCTAGGATATTTAAAAAAGCCTATCCTGCTATTTTCATATTTTTCTATCTGGTTTTGAGCGCAGTCCCGCTCGTTGCAAATGATCGTTTTATTGATAACGGAGACGGTACGGTAACGGATCGCAAATCGGGGCTCATGTGGGCCCAAACCGACAATCAATTTGATATCTTATGGAAGCAGGCCCAAAACTGGTCTAAAAAAGATTTCCCGAACAGCATCTCACGGAAATATGAAAACTGGCGTTTGCCGACCCTCAATGAACTGGAAAGTCTCTTTATCGAAGGGGTGAACTATGACGGATACGAAACCGATTGCGGTCATCGCGCCAAAACTATACCACAAATAAAGCTGAGCTGTATACTCATCTGGTCCTCGGAAACTGCACTGGGATCTCCGTTGGCCTTTAATTTTAATCTCGGAAATGCATTTGCCATCGATGCGCATGACAACAGAGGATGCAGAGTACTGGCGGTCAGAAAGCTAAAATGATCGACATCTCAAAAATTGATTATTCAGCCCTGGATAGACCGGAAATACTCATGTTCTTGTTTCATCCGAGGCCTGAACCGAAGCCTTCAAGGTTTTTTCCCTCGGATCCCGATCAATTGATTCCTTCAGAAAGAGATCATTTGATTCCGGTTGCAGAAGATGTATCCATCGGTGCCCGATTTTACATGGCGGAAAAGTCAGCATGCAATATTCTTTTTTTCCATGGCAACGGTGAAATTGTTGCCGATTACGACGACCTCGGTCCCATGTATAACCAAATGGGTATTAATTTTTTAGCTGCAGATTATCGGGGATATGGTCGATCAACCGGCAAACCCAGCATCACCGGCATGATGCGGGATTGTCATATTATTTTTGATTACGTCATAAATTGGTTAAACCGACATAACTATCCCGGTCCGTTTATTCTCATGGGGCGATCCCTGGGAAGCGCATCCGTACTCGAACTGGCATCTCATTATGCGGACCAGCTGGATGGCTTGATTGTTGAAAGCGGATTTGCCTATGCAAGCCCCTTGCTCAGGCTGCTTGGAATTAATCTGAAAGCAATTGGATTCAAAGAAGAAGCAGGATTTCGTAATATCGACAAAATTAGCCGGTTTGAAAAACCCACCCTGATTATCCATGCCGAGTTTGATCATATAATTCCATTTTCAGAGGGTCGTGCACTCTACAACAACAGTCCTTCAACCCATAAAACCATGCTCAAAATTCCCGGAGCCAATCATAACGATATTTTTATGCGCGGTATGTCCGAGTATATGGCGGCCGTAAAGCAGTTAACAGATCATATAAAGCAACCCTAGCGTAAAACAGGACCTCGAAGAATTTTCATCATAATGCTGAAAATTCCAGAGTCAACGACCCCCCGCCTATGATAATGCCAAATAGTCCAAACGCAGAGTATCGGCCATAGGCCGAAAAGGTGGCGGTTGTAATCCCGCCGCGCGGGATTTGAAAACAACCATTCCGACCCCAGAATTTCCCATCACCCATCTTTTTTCTTAAGTTTATTCATGTTTTAGACGATATAGATTCAAGCAGGGAGCTTCGCCCCAACCCGTCCTCCGTAACAGTGCTACTGCGGAGGGTGGATTGGAATGTTTTAATACTCGGCACGAAGTGAAGCTTCAACGCTATAATGCAGAAATGGATCTTGGTACACAATGGGCATTTTACAAACATATAAATTAAAACCGGGTCTGGTTTTAGCTGAAGAAGTTCGAGACATTAACGGCAGGCTTCTATTGGGCAAGGGCAATCGTATTGACGAGTCTCACATCCGAATTTTCAAAATTTGGGGAATCACCGAAGTCCATGTTCACGGTGCCATTGGCTTGAAAGATGAACCTGAATCCTTTGTCAACCCCGAGCTCATCGAAGAAACCGAAGATAAGATCAAGCCTATATTCGCCCATGTGGATTTAGATCATCCGGCGATAAGAGAGATTTTTCGATTATCCATTGAGTATCGAAGTCGAAATCATATTTTGAAAAACGAGACGGCCTTGGCGCCAAAGCCCGCTAGCCAAATTAATAATAAAAATAATAACAATGACTTCTTAAAAAAACTGGGTGAAAAGAAAATAAGTCTTCCGGAAATTCCGTCCATAGTATCGGAATTGAATGAAGTGATTGCCAACCCCCTTTCCTCAGCTGAAGATGTCGCCAATGTCGTAAATAAGAGCCCCAGTTTGACGGCGACCCTGTTGAGAATTGTCAATTCTGCACTTTTCGGGTGCCCTTCAAAAATAGACAAAACATCCCAGGCGGTCACATTGATCGGGACAAAGGAAATATTCGGATTGGCCGTGGGTATCAGTGTACTTTCTATTTTCAAAAAAATTCCCAAAGAAATCATTAATATGTATTCCTTTTTAAGGCATAGCATCGCCTGCGGAATACTATCACGAATCTTAGCTGCGCATAAAAATTTACAGCATACGGAGCAATTATTCGTATCCGGGTTATTGCATGACCTCGGTCGCGTGCTTCTTTACATTTATTTCCCGAACGACTCCCTGAGGATAATACATAACGGACGGGAGTCGGGGAAACTGCTTTTCGAAGAAGAAGATGAATATCTGGGCTGTAACCATACCCATATTGTCCGGTATCTCATGCAACATTGGAAACTGCCCATAGTTTTGGAAAATAATGTATTTTATCATCACAATCCCATGGAGGCCCAAAATCCCTTAACGGCAACCATCGTACATCTGGCAGATATTATGGTCAACGCATTTGGAATGGGCAGCAGTGGCGAACGATTTGTGCCACCACTGAATTATGGTGCGTGGGAGAATTTGGATCTATCGACAAACTGTTTTGAATTGGTGATTAAACAGGGCATCCATCAGTTTAATTCGCTTGAAACGATATTGCAGAATTAAAGCCGATATGAATCAAACCATAAAAATAGATACCGAAACCCTGCTCGCTCGAATTGAGCATTTAGAAGATCACCGGCGCTTTATCCAGAACATGCTGGAATTGGCGCTTTCGCTGGGTGATTTTCAGAAAAACATTAACAAGGGTTACGGTCCGAAACATATTCTGCAGGAGGCCGAAAAACGAATCAGCCATCTGATTCCCATGGATGCCACAGTTCTTTATCTGGTCGATGAAAAGCATTCTGACTTTAAATTAACGGTATGCAATCATCCCGAGCTCAAGCAATTTGTTGGAAATGAAGTCGAGCATATGATTGAAAAGGGTTTGTTTGCCTGGGCAGTGCGTGAAAAAAGAGGCGTATTCATTACTTCAAGGGATCACACGCGGAAATTTATATTGCATGTGATCGCCACCTATTCCCGGATACGCGGCATGCTCGTGGGGTTGTTGCCCTATGAGAACCAGAAAATTCCAGATACTTCTCTCACGCTGTTGTCGATTATCCTGCTGAATACGGCCAATGCCCTGGAGAGCCTTGAATTCTATTCGCTGTTGCGCAATCAAAACATCGACCTCGAAAAAAAGGTGGAAGAAAGAACCAAAGCCCTGGCACGTTCTGAAAAACAACTTCAGCAGGTCCTCAAAATACAGGCCATTGGAACCCTGGCCGGAGGTATTGCCCATGACTTCAACAACATACTTTTTCCCATCGTAGGCTATACCGAGTTGACCATGGATGAGGTCCCGGAAGACAGTGCGGCCCGAAAAAATCTAGAGGAAATTTTAAAAGCCGCCCATCGTGCTAAAGATCTCGTTCAACAAATACTGACGTTCAGCCGCCAGAGCGGTCAGGAACGCGAACCCATAAAAGTTCAATATATCATTAAAGAGGCCCTCAAGCTGCTGCGCGCCACGATCCCCTCGACCATCGAGATTGTTCAGCACCTGGAAGAAAACTGCGGAGCAATCAGTGGAGACGCCACCCAGATTCATCAAGTGATTATGAATCTATGTACCAATGCCTATCAAGCCATGCCAGAATCCGGTGGAAAACTGGAAATCAGTCTTACCGAAGTGGATATCACATATGCGGACACAATTGAGCGGGTGGGCCTAAAACCGGGCAGGCACTTGC
The DNA here is from genome assembly GCA_050116155.1 of Desulfobacterales bacterium. Classification (GTDB taxonomy): domain Bacteria; phylum Desulfobacterota; class Desulfobacteria; order Desulfobacterales; family JAHEIW01. The sequence goes on along the minus strand of JASFPE010000305.1, from coordinate 701 downwards.
GATTATCGGTCAAAGATGAAGGCTGTGGCATGGAACCGGCTGTGATGGATCGAATTTTTGAGCCCTATTATACCACCAAATTACATGGCAAAGGAACGGGCCTGGGATTGGCGGTCATTCATGGGATTGTAAAAAATCATGGCGGGGACATCATCGTAGACAGCCAGCTCGGAAAAGGCAGCACCTTTCATGTCTTTTTGCCGATAATCGATGAGGTCGATGTGCAAACCAAAACCCCCACATTTACCAAGGCAGCCAAAGGCAGCGAACGTATTCTGCTGGTGGATGACGAAGTGCAGATTATCGATATGGAAAAACAGATGTTAGAACATTTGGGTTACAAGGTTACCTCCAGTACCGATAGTCAAAAGGCCCTGGAATTGTTTACCCGCAAGCCGGAAGATTTTGATCTGGTCATCACCGATATGACCATGCCGCACATGACCGGGGACCGATTGGCCCAAAGACTGCTCGACATTAAGCCTGAAATTCCGGTAATTTTATGCACCGGCTTTAATGAGGCCATCACCGAGGAAAAGGCACTTTCGATGGGAATTCAAAAATTTGTGATGAAACCGGTGGTTAAAAATCAATTGGCCTCAACCATCCGAGCCGTGCTAGATGTCCCTTAAGGCAGGAATTACTAAGAAGAACAAAAGCCTCTCAACATGCTTGATTTCTCTCCCGTCACGGCGGGATCC
>JASFPE010000304.1:0-7216 GCA_050116155.1 Desulfobacterales bacterium | reverse complement strand
TTTCTCGTCGGTACCAGGCCACTCCCCGGATGCTATCGCGAACTTTAGACTCCTCACCTGCAATTTTTCCGGATTGCGTCAGATTCTTCTCATTGACGACTTTTCCGACAAGGTACTTCTCGGCCTGGAGGGCCCTAATTGGTGTTGGGGCCGCTACCCCCAGGCATATTCGTGCCTTGACACAGGTTTGCATATCTTCTTCTAAACTCACCAAAACACCGACGCCGAGCATGGGGAGCTCCATGGCTTCGCGTCTGCCGTGTTTGATATAGGCACCTCCGGTGCGTTCAAGCAGCGGCGGGACAACAATTTCCGTGAGAATTTCTCCTTTCTCCAGATCACATTGTCCGGGCCCGAGAAAAAACCGCAAAAGCGCCATCGAGCGCTGCCCTTTTGTGCCATATATGTTAACCTTCGAGTCTAAAGCAATCAGTGGAATGGCCCCGTCTGCCGAAGGAACCGCATTAACCAGATTCCCCCCGATGGTTGCAACGTTTCGGATCTGAACTGATCCGATATTTCTAACCGCATCATGCAATATAGAATAACGGGCTTGAACCAGCGGCGATTTTTCAATCATGCCATGGGTAACAAAAGCACCGATAAACAGCTCTCCGGTTTCTTGATTTAAAAAGGGACGGTCCTGACCGATGATATGCCTTAAGGAGATTAAATATTCCGGAGCCAATTTACCCTCTTTGATCTTCACCAGCACATCAGTTCCCCCGGCAATGTATTTTGCCCGTTCGCCGTGGGATTGTTGCAATGAAATGGCTTCGTCAAGAGTTTTAGGGATGAGGTAAGTAAATTTTTTCATGTATTCCCTCTGTAATTAAAATTCTTATCTAACAATTACATTTTATTTTAACACTCAATCAATCACTAGATTGTTTTGTTTTAAACTCGAAGCACGAAATCCGAAACAAATTCTATATCTGACGGTCTCGAAAAAAGTTCCCGATTCGTCATGCCGGACTTGATCCGGCATCCAGAACATATTGAATTGACTGGATTATAGAAGATATCAAAGCCACAATAACATCCTTTACTGCGGTCGATTATCGAAAAATCGCTTCGACTTCCTCTCTGAGCGCGGCAGCGAACAGTAATCCACGACATCCACCTCACAACTGACCATAATCTGTTTTTTTATTTCATTTTTAACATTATCGATTAACTCCGGCTTGCGGGCTGCATCAAAACCCTCACAACACTCCAGCTTTATGGTCATATAATCTTTTCCATCTTCTTTTCGATCCAGATGAACCTGATATTCACAGTTGACATCCGATATCGTAGACAACACTTCATCGATTTGGCCGGGATAAATGTTCACCGCGCGAAATATGATCATATCATCCGAACGTCCTAGAATTCTGTCATGCATAGGCAGAATATTACCACACGAGCAAGAGTGATCAATGGCACGCGTTAAATCTCGGGTACGATAACGAATCAGCGGGGCCGCTTCTTTGCATAAGGTGGTTACTACCATCTCCCCGATTTCTCCTGATGGAACAGGTTCCAAAGTTGTCGGATCTAAAATTTCGAGAATATAATAGTCGGCCCAGTAGTGAATGCCTTCATGTTTGGAGCAATCAAGTCCGGTACCCGGCCCGTAGAGTTCTGTCATGCCAGGAATGTCAAACATATCATCCAAACCTAACAATTCCTTAATCCGCCTGCGCAGGGCATCACTGCTTCTTTCAGAGCCGAAAATCATCTTTTTCAGCGCAATTTTATCTCTGAGGTTTCTTTTGTTCACTTCCTCGGCCATCAGCAATCCCATGGATGCCGTGCAGCACATCGCCGTTGATTGCAGATCCACCAGGAACTGGCATTGCATATCGACGTTACCAGGACCAACCGGGAGCGCCATGGCGCCGAATTTCTCACAACCCAGTTGAAATCCGAAACCCGCCGTCCAGATTCCATATCCAACCGCAATTTGAACTCTATCTTCTTCAGTAAGCTCCGCCATTTCGTAACACCTGGCAAAAAAATGGAGCCAATCGTCAATATCCTTTTGGGTATAGGCCAAGACTTTACGCTTGCCGGTCGTTCCGGAGGATGCGTGTATTCGAACAACCTGGGAGTCCGGCACGGATAACAGGGGAAATGGATAGCCTTCTCTGAGATCGTCCGCGGTGGTAAACGGCAGCTTTTGAATATCCTCCGAAGTGTGGATATCTTCGGCACTGACACCGGCGTCGTCCAGACGCTTGCGGTAAAAAAGTGATCCCTGGTAGGCATGATTCACCGTCCATTGCAGCCCCTTCAACTGGTGCGCTTCAAGTTCATCAATGTCCTTAAATGCGGGCATGAAAGTCTTACTCATTTTTTATCTCCTACTTCAATAAATTGCAGATTTTATGATGCTTAACCAGCAATAACGTCATAAAATCCCAAATTCCAATATTCAATAACCAAACATGCTTGATGTCTTGATAATAATCCGAAACTGGCACGAACTGTCATTCCGGCGAAACAGACTGTGTCGCAATTAGCAAAACCACGCATTTGCCGTTTTTGTCATTCCGGTCTTGACCCGGGCACGAAGTGAAGCTTTAGCGCTATCCAGTGGTTCTATATGGATCTGGACTCCGGCTTTCGCCGGAGTGACAGGAATCGAACTTTTTACGAAACCATCGAGTTTGAGATTTTGAATTTTGGTCATTGTGATGTATTGGTTATTTGAGATTTGCTATTTGGAATTTTAAGGAATCTATTACGTCCTTATTGATCCTTTTGCTGCCTCTTTTTTGAAGCCCGAAGCTTATCAGTTTCCTCCAGATTGACCTTAAGCGTGACCGGATCAATGGCAACACCGTAATCTGCCCTTGCCTGCTCAACACTTACATAACCGTTAAATACATCGGCCTTCACCGCTTCAGGGTCTCTTTCCAACGGACTGCCGTATCCCCCGCCACCGGCACTGTGAAAATGAATCACATCTCCTGATTGGCAAAGCGTCAATCCACTGGGATCTCCGGGCTGATCATTGATCACAAATTGGGCCTTGGCCCCTGCTTTGGCGTCAAAAAGCCCTTGCGGCGGATACCGAAAACGTCCGGCTTGAACTGCAATGGACGTCGGGGGCTTTGGAGCCAATTCGTCATCCGGCACCCGTACTACCATTTTTCTCCCCAAACCGCCGCGCATCTTTCCGGGTCCCCCTGAATCGCAAATCAGACTGCGTTCTTCGACGACTAGCGGGGTGTCGCTTTCAAAGATCTCCACCGGCGTGTTGGCGCCATTTGCCGGAAAAATAGCACAGTGATGCCCATCCATGCGGCTGCTGGCCCCCAGACCGCCGCCGCGAATTATCATCGTAAGCCAGGATTTGTCATTGTGCCGTTTACCATAAAAAATATTCGTCTGGGCTGGAGTGCCGCCGCTTTCGGCAATAATGTTATCCGGTGTCGCCTGAGCCAGCGCTTTGAAAACCATCTCTGTCATAAAGTGACCAATCTGCATGCGGGCAGCGACAGCCGCCGGAAATTTGCAATTAACGACGCATTCCTCCGGTGCGGTCATCTTCACCGGTCGAATGGCACCTTCATTAATCGGTATATCCGGATCGAACGCACTCTTTATGGCCATAAAAACATAGGCATAGGTAAAATTGTATACTACATTGCCGCCCCAATCCACCTGGGGCGATGTACCATTAAAATCGACACAAATATCACTACCAATGACGTTTACAGTCAATTTAATGGTGATATCGCTTCGCTTTCCGGCTCCTTCGATAATGCCTTCATAGGGATACGCTCCATCTGGAATTCCAGATATGGCCTGGCGCATGCTTTTTTCCGTGCGATCAATGATTTCATCAGCTAAATCATCCAGAGTCTCCAGGCCTTCATCTTCAAGCATTTCGACAATCTTCTGTGAGCAAACGTGATTGGCAGCTACCTGGGATCGCATATCGCCGGTTACTTCTTCCGGCGTTCTGACATTCCAGCGGATCATGTTCAGCAATGGTTCATTTAAAACTCCGGCATCATAGAGCTTCAATGGTGGTATAAAAAGCCCCTCCTCGTAAACTTGCCGATTATCGGAAGCAACCCTTCCGCCGATATCTGAGTGGTGAAATACACAGGCCGTAAACGCTACCGGTTTGTCTTTATAGAAAATCGGACTCAGCACACACACATCATTGAGGTGGCCTGCCAACAGCCAGGGGTCATTAACAATAAAGACATCTCCGGGTCGATAATCATCCAGCGGTATGGAGTTGATAATCTCTTTAACGCCAATTGCCATAGCACCGGCCTGTCCGGGCGTACAAAATGTGCCCTGAACCAATTCCTGTCCACGACTGTCCGTAAACATGCAGGTGTAATCATGGGCATCTCTCAGTAGACTGGAGAAGGCGGTACGCGCCACAGAAGCATCTGCTTCATCCACAATCGACACCAACCTGCGCCATAGGATCTCCAATGTAATCGGATCAAACTTGGATTTCGGATTTTGGATTGCGGATTGCGGATTTACATTTTTGTCTACTTCTCCATTCCGTATCCCACCGTTATCTGCCATATTATGGTGTCCTCCAGATAATTATCTTCTCCAATTAGTGCCTGAGAAATGATTTTTTAAACTAATTTAAATTTCGAATTAGAAATTCAAATTAATCCAGACAAATCCGTATTCATCCACAGTGGCTTTGGCATCTTCACCGATAATAATTGTCGATTCTTTCTCTTCCACAATAGCCGGTCCTTCAAAGCTCGCGCCCGGAAAAAGCTTGAAACGATCATAAACTTTAAACGGAATAAATTCCTTTTTCAGCAACGAGAAGGCATTGCGCTCACCTTTGATACAATCTTCTAGTATGCCTGTTGTATTTGCCAGAGGGGGTATGCGAAAGGGTCGTTCTGGCAGACTGGCTCTAACCTTAAAGGTCACAAATTCAACCGGTGTTTCAGGATAAGTACGACCATATAGTCTCTTATAGGCATGATCAAAAAGATCTCTAATCTCTGTCTTTTTCCATTGATGAAATGGTCTGCTTTCAAGGGGCAGGTCGGTTTCGGCCCCCTGTCCCACAAATCGCATCATAATCGTGCGTTCAAAGATAATCTTTTGCTCTTTGTCAGCTTCCTGTAAAATCACTGCCCCTTCATTTTCAAGCGCTTCGAAAAGCCGCTCTACTTCATCAAAATCGGCGTCATCCAGGGAAACCCGATGACTTCTTGACAGGTCAAAGGCAACCGGCGCCGTAAAAAAACCCAGTGCCGAGCCGACTCCGGCCAGCGGTGGTACCAGAATACGCGGCGCGCCGATTTTTTTTGCCAGCCCATAAGCATGTACCGGACCGGCACCACCAAAGGCAGATATGGTTACAATATTCGGATTTCCTCCCTTTTCGGCGATGTGCGTTTTAGCGGCCGCAGCCATCGTTTCATTGATAAGATCGTGGATGCCAAAGGCTGCCTCGACGGTTGGAGCGCCTAGGGGATTGGCGACCTTTTCCTCAATCGCCTTTTCCGAAGCCGATTTATCCAGCGGCATTGTGCCCCCTAAAAAATAACCGGGATCCAGGTATCCCAGCACCAGGTCGGCATCTGTGACGGTGGGATTTTCTCCGCCGCGCCCATAGCAGGCGGGTCCCGGGTCGGCACCGGCACTCTCCGGTCCTACTTGTAGCAGGTCCATTCTGCTCATTCTGGCAATGCTGCCACCTCCGGCACCGATTTCCATCAAATCCACCACCGGTACCTGAATCGGCAAACCGCTGCCTTTCTTAAAGCGCTGGACGCGGCCGACCTCAAAAGTAGAAACCAGGCCGGCCTGGCCTTTTTGAATCAGACAGGATTTGGCGGTTGTGCCTCCCATGTCAAAACAGAAGATATCTTTAATCTCAAACATCTTGCCATAATGCTGGGATGCAATAACAGCAGCAGTAGGTCCGGATTCGATGATGCGCACCGGAAACTCACGGGCGGTCTCCACTGAAGTAATACCGCCACTGGAAAGCATAATGAATAATTTGCCTTTAAATCCCAATGACTCTAGTCGTGAAGAGAGTTTTTTGAGATATTTGGCCGTAATCGGCTTGACATAGGCATTGGTTGCGGTGGTACAGGTTCTTTCGTATTCTCGGATCTGGGGCAATACTTCGAAAGAGGTTGACAACGAGAGGTCCGGGGCTGCTTGAAGGACGATTTCTTTTATCTTCTTCTCGTGAATCGGATTTTCGTATGAGTTAATCAGGCAGACCGCCAACGATTCAATCCCCAGAACCAGCAGCTTCGACAAGACGTTTTGAACTTCTTCGGCATCTAATTCAATCAGTGTGCGCCCGTCGCTGGTGATTCGTTCGGAGACTTCATGCCGTAAATATCTGGGCACCAGGGGCTGTGGGTATTCGGCAAAGATATCATAGGCATCGTATCGCAATTCTCGGCCGAGTTCGAGCACATCGCGAAAACCTTTGGTGGTAATCAGGCCGGTTTTGGCGCCTTTGCGTTCGAGAATCGCATTAATGACGAGAGTGGTGCCGTGGATGATCTCATCAATATGGGGCATAAAGCCGGGTGAACGCTCCAATAGCTCCTGGATGCCCTGTTCGACCGCATCTGACGGATCTGCCGGCGTCGTCAAACATTTGTTGATCTGAAATTCCCCGGTTTCATCATTCACCAGCACGAAGTCCGTGAATGTTCCCCCAATATCGCATCCTAACCTGTATCGACCGTCACCCACTTAAACCTCCGGGTCTTGTTCTAAAGTTAAATAGTTGATTGGTTGATTCGTTAAATGGTTCAAAAAACGAAGAATTGACATTTTCGTAATAAGCAAAAAGACTCCCTCTCCCTTGAGAGACTTTGCCGCAATTCATAAAAGCACTCAAATTCTGCCTGTCATGCCGGACTCGATCCGGCATCCAGTAACGTAATAGCCTGAAAAAGACCTGGATTCCGGGTCAAGCCCGCAATGACAAAAATAGCAAATGCATGGTTTTGTTAATTGCGACAGAGTCTCCCAAGGGAGGAGAAATTTGATTTATTGATGATCAAACATTATTTAATTCCTAAATCCCTCAATTCCTCGATTCCTGATTTTTTTTATTCAATCCGAAATCCGACATCGAGACAATCCGCAATCCAAAATCCAAAATCTAAAATATGCTGGGTTCCTGCCATTCTCCAAATACCTCGCGAAAAACCCCGGCCATTTCACCCACTGTGGCATAGGCACGGCAACT
>JASFPE010000303.1:0-7246 GCA_050116155.1 Desulfobacterales bacterium | reverse complement strand
TGTCAATCCTAAATCACTGGGGTCGCCTTTTATGACGGCAAACGCCAGGATCGTATTTATCACCAGAATGATTAATCCGATGATGAAATACGATGCCCGCCAATCATAGTGAATCACAAAAACAGTAAAAAGCGGAACCAGCGCAAACTGTCCGACACAATTGCCGCAGATCGCCATGCTGATGACCAGACCCCGGCGTTTTTCAAACCATTTGCTTATTAATGCCGCCACCAGGGGAACGGAGGCACCGCCCACGCCGATGCCCACAACCACACCGTAATACAAATAAAATTCCCACAAAGAGTCGATGCGGGATATGCAAACATAACCTACGGCCATAAAAACGGTAGAAATGAAAATAACCCATTTAGGACCGTATCGATCATAAAACCTTCCGGCAATGGTCAGTGTCAGGGCAAACATGGTCATGTTCAGGAAAAAAGCCAGGGAAATGGAAGTCCGATCCCAACCCAACTGGGAGATCATGGGTTTAAACATAACGCCAAAGGAATGACGGGCCCCGGATTGAAAAAAAAGTAGAAAAAAACAGCCGGTTAAAACATACCAGCCATAGAATAGACGGGCATTGTGAGGTGATTTTCTCAAATGAAGGCTACCCTCTAAGATGACCTAGTGTCGTTTCCCATAAATACAACAAAAATTCAAACACGCTCCATACATATAAGTCAGTCCTAAAAAATAAAAAATTCCAATCACCTAGATCTAAAGCACCAAATAACAAACAAATTCCAATATTCAATGTTCAAAACGTTTGAGATTTTGAATTTTGGTCATTGTGATTTATTTGTAATTTGGTGCTTGTAATTTGAGATTTAACCAATTTCCTTCTGTGACAAAAGTATTATTCAATCAATCTGGATTTTGAAAATTACACATGAGACACGGTACGTGATGGCGCTTTCGTTAAACAAATCCGAGATTAGAACTGGTTGCAAGGCACTATTCTTCAATAAACTCCCCATTTTCGATTTTTTGAGACAGCAAATTTTTATTGCCGTCGAACTCCATGGTAACATGAATATGATTTCTGCATCCCATTCCGTAGATCTCTTTTTTCAATAAATAGTCAACGCTCCCATCTTCTTGAAAATTCTGAACCAGTTCAAACTGTTTGTTAATAAATAAATTGAATTCTTCACCACATTCGCTGCAGCGAACTTTCAAAAAGAATCCATCCCGCTGAGGTGTTGGCGATCCTTTTCCAAATAATTTTTCGGTGAGCTTTTTAAACATGACAATCTCTCCTTGATTATTCCCCGACAATGGTACGGATTTTTTGGGCACGCACCAACAGGGCATTGGCTTCATCTTTTCTGCCTGTCTTTTTGTATAAAGCAGCCATGTTTTCCAGTACGGTGGCCACATTGGGATGATTCGGTCCCAGGGTCTGTTCCCAGATTGCCAGTGCTTTTTTGTAGAACTGCTCGGATTCAGCATATCTACTCTGGCTTTTGTACAGCAAGCCGAGGTTATTCAACGATTGACCCAGATCTGGATGGTTCGAACTCAAAGCGTGCTGTCTTATTTTCAAAGCCTTTAAATAAAGAGGTTCAGCCTCTGCGTATCTCCCTTGCGCGCGATACAGTCCGGCTAAATTATTGAGCGATGTCGCCACGCTTGGATGGTGGTTTCCCAATGCGTTGTTTCTGATTATCAACGCTTGACGGTAATACATTTCAGCATCTTCATATCTGCCGATTATCCGATACAGCGTTGCCAGGTTATTCATGGATGTAGCCAGTTTTGGATGATTCGGCCCGTGATTTTTCTTGGCAAGTTTGACGGCATTTCTTGCCACCAACACCGCATCATAGTACTTGCCTTTTTGGCTTAACTTCAATATTTCGGCATTTAGCGTTTGCCACAGTTCATCCTGGGCAAAAGCATCAAGAGTCAGGGTACCCAGGATCACCATCGTCAAGCATATTTTATAGTGAACTTTCATTTATTTTGCAGTTCCGGGATCCTGTTTTATCTTGATAAATAGAGCTGATCAAAGAATAATTAAGTATTTTCAACCGCAGGAGTCAAGAATGAATTTATTTTTAATTCCTTATTAAAGAGGCATTTATGGTTTATCCACCATATTTCTGGTGGATTTATCCTGGGAGGGGAGATATAGATGACCAATTGGATACCGTTTGTCGAAGGAGAATATCTTGTGGAGCAGGCATTTTTGTCAGCCTCGGACGGTTCTGCCACTGCGCTTGAGAACACGATTATCGAAGTCTATTCGGACCGGCAGGGTAATCGACATCTGAAAGGCCACGGCCGTATTCATAACCTGCATATGGTGGAACTGCTTGAAGACAGCGATGATTTGGATATTATATTAGACCTCGGAGATGAATTTAAATACCTCCTCAAACAGCCTGAGCTTCAGTCCGGCAAAGTGTTTTCACCAGATGCAAAATCCACCCTGTGGTTTACCCCGAACAGCCCCTGGCAACAAATTCCACCAGCCGAATTCGAAGCGCTTCTGTCTAGATTAGAACTCCTTTCTCAATAATTTCTTTTGAGATGGTTTTTGGTGTGCTGTCCTAGAAGTAAGTTAGATAATTTTGCCCGGTCACATCATAATGGAAACTAATTAGTAACCTTGCTTAACATCCACTACGTGCAACAGCGGTTCGCCGGATTTCATGCGATGATAATTTTCATAAATTTGTGGCATCACCGCCTTGGGATCCGTCAGACTTGAAATATGGGGCGTAATAATAATATCCGGATGGTTCCAGAAGGGATGATCCTCGGGCAATGGTTCGACTCTAAATACATCCAAACAGGCACCGGATAGTCGACCGGACTCCAGAGCATCCAGCAGATCCGCTTCTTTCAGATGCCGGCCGCGGGCGACATTGATGAGGTAGGCACCCTTCGGAAGCTTATCAAAAACATGGCGGTTTAAAATGCCTTCGGTGGCCGCCGTCAAGGGCAGCAGGCATATCAAAATATCTGTCTGGGACAGGAAATCCTCCAGGGCATCGTTGCCTGCATGGCATAAAACACCGTGAATCGTTTTCGGTGTTCGACTCCATCCGGCAACCATAAAGCCTAATTGTACCAGTTTTGTGGCCACATCCCCGCCGAGTTGTCCCAGGCCCATGACTCCGATTTGAATATCGCGAGCCAACAACGGAATTCGGGGCTGCCATCGTTTTTTAGTTTTATCGTTTTTGTAAATATCAAATTGGCGACAATAATTCAGAACACTCAGAATCACGTATTCGCTCATGAATTGAGGCATGGAAGATTCCACCACCCGGGTAATAACAACGTCTTTGGGCAGATCCGAATCGCTCAGAATGCCATCCACTCCAGCGCCAAAGGAGGCAATACATTTAAGGTTTTTAAATTTTTTAAATTCACCCGGCGGATGATTCCAGGCGATGGCGAATTCAATATCATCTGCATTTCCGATTTGCGGCCATATTCGAATATCAAGTTTCGGTTCCAAGTTGAGCAGCACTTCGACATAAGGTTCTAATTCCATATCCGGGTATATTATCAGTAATGCCATGTCAATCTGTCCTTTCAAGCATGTTTTTGAAATACTCTTTGCTGGCCTTCAATTTTTGGCGGTCTTCGGCAAAAATTTCCAGGGTGATGGTATCGTCGTATGCGCAATTTTTAAGTGCTTTGGCCGCCCTGTTAAAATCGATGGTTCCCTCTCCGAGGGGAAGATGATCGTCTCGTTTGCCGAAGTTATCGCTGAGATGGATATGACCGATGCGATGGCTGTAGCGTCGTATGAAATCAAGGATTTTATTGCCATCCTGGTCGTCGATGTTTGCATGTCCGATATCCAGGGTTAGTTTGAGATCCGCAAACTGTTCCAGTATCTCCTCAAAATGTTCAGGCTTAAAATATGTCTGAAGTCTCGGAAACATGTTTTCCAGACAGATACAGAGTCCGAGCCGGTCGGCTTTTGCGATGATGGCGGCTAAGCTTTCCCGGCCAAATTGTAAAGCGGTTTCCATGACAAATACCCCCAGTCCACCGATGTGGCCGGGATGCAAAACCACTTTGAGGGCATTGAGCTCGGCAGCCACCTCCAGTGATTTAAACATTTCGGTCAGTGATGCCTCGCGGATGCTTTCGGTTAAATCAGCGATTGAAACAAAGCTCGGTAAATGGCAGACAAGCCGCATGGAATGACTGTCGAGCGCTTTAAGAATCGCATCTTTATTCTCAGAAATCATGGAATAATGGGCCTGGGGCGGATCCATTGCCAGTTCCAGATAGTCGAATCCAAGCCGTGCGATTTCGTCGATTTCAGCCAGTACTGACTTAATCGGAAAATTCATGGCACCATACAGCATTTCAGTGTCTCCTTATCATACAAAAACCAAGGTGTCAGGTGTCGGGTGTCAGGTGTCAGCATCTTTCAATTTCGGATTTCGGAATACGGATTTCGGATTGAAAGTCATAATAATTTGGAATTGCGAATTTAGGAATTAAGTATAGGGATGATTTCCGAATTTTAATCCCTAAAGCTCTAAATTGATTTTTCCTATGTTTTTTATTTACTTTAAAATCCGCAATCCGCAATAGAAAAGCCTGACACCTGAAACCAAAAATAGATCAGCGACCATTAAATTCGGACCATATCGGAATTAAACTGCCTGGACAAGCTACTTTCTTGCGTTAGCCCCGGCTTTCTTTATCTCATCAAGGAGAAATTTGACAAGGGGAGAGATTTCGGGTGGATGCCAGCTGGTTTTTTTGGGATCCTCGGGCCAGGTGAACGGAAGATTGAAAACCTGTCCGGGTTTTTGGGCATTTTCCAAGACGGAAAGCGTCTGTGTCAATACACTGCGTTGTCCCTCGTGATCGTTTACCTGTCCGATGGGCCGGCCAAACGGATACTCAATTGCCGCCACTCTGGGCATGCCGATTTCGCGATGATATTCGGGAGTCATGGTCAGGATTACGGTTGAGAACCCATCTTGTTCCAGGAAGCGTGCCACCAGTCCGACGGACCGGCAACACAGCGGTCAAGCCGGTGTCAGTAAGACGGCATCCACGTTTTCCGCATGCATCCTGGCGGCAACCTTGGGCATGGTTTTCTCTAAAAGTATTTGCGGATCCGTTTGAAAACCGTAATATGAAAAACAGGTGGCGGCCAGGCTGCCAATAAAGCCTTCGTCTTCAAACTCCTGCAATCGGGCCAATGGAAGGATCACATTCATATCCTCATGAATGTAGGCGGTGTTGATGTGCAGATGGTTGACGTCAATGTCGGCTTCGGTGGCGGTTTTGGGGATCTCCCGGTGGGTTGGATCACCCCAGGTTGGTTCCCGTTTTTCACGCTCAACATCAAAGGGGGGATCGGATTTTAAGCTGATGCCAGCCGAGGTCATCAGCGAAAATGTCACCTCGCTGAGGGATTTTCTAAGCGGTGTCCATGGGATGTCACCACTGAATTCCCTTGTCGGGATATCCTTGGACATATATGCGCGCAGTGATGGGGGCATAAACCGGAATCCGTCCACGACCTTTTGCGTATCTGTCATGAGGCAATCCTTTCTTTATGAGCATTCATCTCCACCGCAATACACATGTGAGGTGTCACTGTCGGTGCCGGTTAAAATTTTAGTAGATCCAGGCTTTGCACGGCCCGATCTTTATTGACATCCAGAAAGCGTTTTGTTTTCTCCTGAAACGCTTCCTGTCGGACTTCATTTACTTTGGTAGACAACGGGGTGTAATAGAAGGCTAACTTCATTTTGCCGGTTTCTTCATTAAGTTTTAGCTTTATCTTGGCTGGTTTATGTTTCCAGGTGTAGGTGGTTCGATCCGGGTTTATTTGCATCGTCATTTTGGGACGCCCATATTTTTCGGTGATATAGTGCTTCATCTGGTTGTAGACATCGAAGTTATCGATTTGAATGTATACCGCAAAGAACTTGTTCTCATACGAGCCATATATCACCTGGGGTATTTTAACATCATCGATAACGTGAACCACGGTGGGATTCACAAAATAGCTGATATTTTCCTTTTCCTCTATTTTTAAAAAATTGGTTAAGGTGTTCAAATCGGTTTGCCATTTGGTCCCCATAAAGCCTTCCTTGAGATCGGCGGCCTGAACCGTGCCCAACCCTCCCATAATGATGAGCAATATACATAATAATCCAATATGATTTTTCATTGTAACGGCCTTTCTTTTTTTTTTCTGCCTACATATTATGACAAAAAGTAGTCAATAGCAAGGAGCTATCTCAAAAACGCATCCTTGGCCCAATGCCGGTTTTATCTTGCGAGTTGAGATGGTCACGGCAAAAACAGGTTAGCCTGTTGAGCCCGTTGGCTCCCGCTAAAAGCGGGATATAAATCGGATAAGATCCATTTTTCTAGCCGGCAAACTGGTAACGGGCAAACCGGAAAACCTATTTGTAATCCAGTGATTTACCCCTTTTCTTTTAGGCAAAAAACAGATATACAGACCGCGTCGGGATGTCTTCGATAATAATAATTTCTGTTTGGCGGGATATTGTCTGACGGAAAATGGGGAGGAAGGATCTGATGGATAAGTGGGAATGCCCGTGTGGTTATATTTATGACCCGCAAGAGGGAGATGCCGAGAATAATATTCCGATGGGAACACCGTTTGAAGAGCTACCGGACGATTGGGTTTGCCCGAAGTGTGGTGCCGAAAAAGAGTTTTTTGAAAAACTTGAATGAGGAAATCCTGATGAAGGTTCAAGAAGCCATTGCCCGCCGTTTAAGTATTCGCCGATATGTTGAGGCATCCATCCCCGCAGACCATATGCGAATGCTTTTCAAAGCTTTGCAATTAGCCCCTTCGGCCAGTAACCGGCAGAACTGGGAGTTCATCTTCGTTGGCGACACGGATCTCAAGCACCGTCTCATCGGTGCATGTTCCAACCAGGGGTTTGTCGCCGACTGCACCTATTTCATTGCCGGCATTGCCGATTCGGGATTGAAATGGCACATGGTGGACATCACTATTGCCCTCACCAATTTTACCCTGCAGGCCGCCGAACTGGGTTATGGGACCTGCTGGATGGGCGCTTTTGACGAAATGAAGATTAAAGAACTATTGGGGGTGCCGGATGAAAAGAAGGTTGTGATCTGCATGGCGTTCGGAAAGCCAACGGGCAGACATGTTCCCAGGAGCCGAAAGGCGGTCAAAGATTTTGTATTTCTGAACAAGTACGGTCAACGCTGGAGTAATAGAAAATGAAAAGAGGCGAAGTCG
>JASFPE010000302.1:0-7269 GCA_050116155.1 Desulfobacterales bacterium | reverse complement strand
TCCAGTAAATTCAATATGTTCTGGATGCCGGATCAAGTCCGGCATGACGATTCGGGGACTTTTTACGAACCCATCAAATTTGAAACAATCACAATGTTTGAATCATTGGAATTTCGAATTTGTGATTTGTTTGTTATTTGTTATTTGGTGCTTGGAATTTTTTAGATGCAAAGATTCAAATTTTTCAGATAGCCGATTCGATATATTGAATATATTTTTGAGACACACAGCTAGGGTAGGGTATATCCTCTGGCATATGTGGATATTTTGCCCAGGGTTGCATTCATGATATCCAACCGATTTACCAAAAGCTCGATCAGATAATTTTTTATTTTATCTCTAATATCCGGATGTATCTTTGCAAAAAAATTGTCGTCCATCTGAATGACCAAAACCGGTTCATTGGCGATGACGTTGCTGTGACGGGGTTTTTTTGAAAAAAAAGACATCTCACCGAATATGGCACCGGGGACAAGTTTGCAAAGCGGCGTCGGATGACCAGTTCGCGTGATTAAAACCGTTCCTTTCACCAGTAAATACAGTGAGGAGCAGTCTTCTCCCTGGTTGATAATGACATCATCTTTGTTAAAGCCGAGGAGTGAATGATCAATTTCAGCAAATTCTTTTTTCTCCTTTTCGCTGAAATGTTCAAACATCACCATATCTTGAATGATTTCACCTATTGACATGGCCGTGTCCTTTCTCCATTAATCCCACTTACTCTTTTTATGTATTAGAATACCAAACCTCAAGATAGAAAACAACCAATCCATCAGGTCATTGGCAAGACCGATCAAGGTTTCACGTGAAAACACATTTTGTGGTGTATTCCGTGTATGATCCATACCATAAATTGATTTTAGCTGCTCTGAATCTTCAATAGGATTATTGTCTGACCAATAATTGTGGAATTTGCCAAATAGGTATGTTAAGAATGAAAATCTGACAAACGAATTTGCACACAGAAGGGAGAAAAAAATGAAGATTTTAGTAGGATATGATGGAACAAATTCTGCCAAGGAAGCGTTAAATTTGGCAAAAGCTCATGCGAAATCATTTAATGCCACGGTGGATGTCGTCACTTCGATGCAAAAAGGCACCGAGCACGAACGAAAAGATATAGAACAGGCCGAACGCGGTTTGGAATATGCCAAGTCTGTGTTCGAAGAAAGCAATATTGCGTGTAACACCCATCTGCTGATTCGGGGACTTACTCCCGGCGAAGATCTCGTCGAATTTGCCAAAGAAAATGATATCGATGAAATCATCGTCGGTGTTAAACGACGGTCAAAAGTGGGTAAGATCCTGTTAGGCTCAACTGCACAGTTCGTTATCTTACAGGCACACTGTCCGGTTGTTTCGGTGAAGTAAGACGCTCCATAAATGGATCTTCCAAATTAGGCCATAAAAAGCCCGAGATGGGTTCTAATAATGGCAGGTCAACATAGACCTGCCATTATTAGTTGGTCAAGCTGTGTATGGGGGCTGGTATGAGGCCGCCGTGCCGGATGAACTGATTTTCACCGCCGGCATTGTTTACCGGAATGATGGTGGACTGGCCCAGCAGACCGCCGAAATATGCGGAATCACCTGCTTTTTTGCCGGGAACCGGTATCAAACGCGTGGCCGTGGTTTTATTGTTGATGACCCCGATGGCCATTTCGTCGGCGATAATGGCCGCAATGGTTTCTTCGGATGTATCCCCAGGAATGGCCACCATATCGAGGCCGACCGAACATACGCTGGTAATAGCCTCAAGTTTATCAAGGCCAATGTATCCATTGCGGACGGCTTCGGATATATTTAAATCTTCGCTGACCGGGATAAACGCACCGCTCAATCCGCCGACTCTGGAGCTGGCAAAAGCACCGCCCTTTTTGACGGCATCATTAAGGAGGGCTAGGGCCGCAGTCGTGCCAGGCACACCGATGCTTAACAGACCCAAACTCTGGAAGATTTCACCGACACTGTCGCCCACATTTGGTGTTGGTGCCAGCGAAAGATCCACTACGCCAAAGCGGATATTGAGGTTTTGTGCAACTTCCCTGCCGATCAGTTCTCCCACCCGGGTTACTTTGTAAGCTGTTTTTTTAATCAGTTCCGATATTTGTCCCAAGTCTGACTCAGGATTGGCTTCAAGGGCTCTGTCGATGGCTTTTTTCACCACCCCGGGGCCGCTGACACCGACATTAATGACGGCGTCAGCCTCGCCGATACCCAGGTAGGCGCCAGCCATAAATGGAATGTCCTGCGGAATATTGGCAAACACGCACAGCTTTGCGCACGCCAATCCATCTTTGTCTGCGGTCAGCTCGGCAGCGTGTTTTATAGCTTTGCCCAATAATAAAATAGCATCCATGTTAATACCGGCCCGGGTTGAGGCCACATTGACGGATGCACAGACACGATCGGTGGCCTGCAAGGCATATGGAATCGCTTCGATCAAAGCGCGGTCTCCTCTGGCAGTGCCTTTTTCAACCAGCGCAGAAAATCCACCGATAAAATCAACCATGACCTGATCGGCGGCTGCATCTAAGGTCTTGGCCACATCAACCATTTGCGACGACGATAATGCTGCGCCAACTACGGCGATCGGACTCACCGCAATACGTTTGTTCACCACTGGTATGCCATACTTTTGACCGATTTTTTCACATGTTGGGACGAGATTTTCGGCCAAATGCATGATGCGGGTTCGAATCTTATTCTTCATTTTGTGTAGATCGTGACTGGCGCAGTCCAGCAAGTTGATGCCCAGTGTAACGGCGCGAACATCCAAATGTTCGTTTTCGAGCATCTCTAAGGTGGATATTATTTCTCTATCCGTTAGCATAGTTTACCTTTCGATAAAAAAGTTCAGGGTTCAGGGTTCAATGGTTCAGGGTTAGAAGCATGGGGCATGGGGCAGAGGGCATGGGGTAAAGGATTAATGATTCCGGATTCAAGTTGGACATTTAGGAATTAAGGGATTCAGTATTTCAGGAATTAAAAGAAATTAAAACCTTGAACCCTGCCTTTAAATGCAAAATCAAATGATCCCTCAATCGTTCGCCTCTGTCTTTTCATTATTAATTCCGCACTCCGAATTCAAAAGGCCTTAAACCCTTTGCTCCATGCTCCAAGCCATACCCCCTGACACCTGTTGGCCGCGCTGTAACTCTCCAGAGCGCAGGCCACCCGAAACCCGCAACGCGTAACCTTGAACCCTGAACCTCTGAACCTTTGAACGGTTATTGTCAGATCCTGTTTATGGCTTCGAAAATGTAACGATGCTGGATACTGATTTCAAGGGAGAGCTCTTCGGCTCTTTGTCTGAGTTGCTGGTCCAGGATTTTTTGCTCAACATGAATGGGCACATCGACTTCGTAAATCATGATATTGTCGCCCGGTTCTTCACCACCTTTGAATACTGCTTGCAAATTGGTGATATTGGCACCATGGGCGGCGATGACTTCGGTTATTCCGGCCACAAGCCCTTTGCGGTCCGGCCCTTTGGTGGTAATGACAAAAGATTCGAATTTCGCCGAAGAGCCGCCAGGATCTTGAGGTTGCAGGGGTTTGATTTGAACGTGCATATCGAGACGCTGCAGTTCATCGATGAGGCAATTTTTCAGAGTCTCCAGGGAAAGTTCCGCCGGCATGGCCACGATAAAGATACCGGCAAACTCAGACTGCAGGCTCGTCTGGCTTACGTTTTCAATATTGCAATTCTGTTGAAACAGGATTTTAGATATCGCCGCCACGATACCGGGTCGGTCTTGTCCCAATACCGAAAGAATTGCCTTGTTCATGAGCAAGACTCCATCAATGTGATTGGTTCAGGAATTATTTTTAAATTCAGCAACAATCTGTTTTATTTTTTCGCTAATCGTATTACCGAGCAACTCGGCTTTTTTGGCGGTGATCGTCGGAGTTCCTTCAGACAAACTATTGACTTTATCTTCTTCGATATCTGTCATTTTATTGACCAAAAAGCTGTCTACTTCGCCATCTTCGAGTATAAAACCACATGCACCCACAGCGCCAACAAAATCATTATTTACAAAGATGGGCACCACCAGTTTGACAAGCCCGGCGTCACATTCTTCGATCGCCGGCCGCCGGGTTCGCATAGCCTGGGCGGCAATGTTCATGTGCGCCGGCGCACAGATGAAACTTTGACCTTTATCGGTTGCCTTTATTTCCGGGCACAGCCGATTTGCCCAGTTTTTAATATCAGAAATTCTGTACCCATCGGGGTTAAAAACGTTTACATCCAATCCTGTGTCTCTGTGAATTTTTTTTTCGAGTGCGATCCAT
Organism: Desulfobacterales bacterium; assembly: GCA_050116155.1. GTDB lineage: Bacteria > Desulfobacterota > Desulfobacteria > Desulfobacterales > JAHEIW01. The sequence goes on along the minus strand of JASFPE010000302.1, from coordinate 2,970 downwards.
ACATGCATTGGTGCAAGTTCGGTTAACTTCATTTTTTCATCTTTCCGCTAGTTTTTCTTATTATCAAAATACAGCGTTTCAAATTCCACAAGCAGTTATGTTTAACATATCGCAAACCGCACAGTTGTCAAGATTGTAATTGTTCTGGCTATTTAACGACAGTATACTTATATTTAAATATTTAAAGGTAATTTTTGTGTATTTTTCAATCTTCAATATTCAATAACCAATTCCGGTTTATCCGCCATATTTGTGGCGGACTTGTCCGGATAAGGAGTTTCACGAGTATGCGTAAACCCCTGCAAAGAATCGGAAAGGCAACCAGAGGCCGATTATCTCGACGCATTGTTTTCTGGGTATTTATCAGCGTGATCGTCATTGAGACGATCATTCTGATACCTTCATTTAAACGACGTGAAAATGAGCTATTAACCCAGCTGAAAGAAGTTTCGAACCAACAGATCTCGTTGATTATGCGGTTGTCCTCTGGCAGTGTTTCAGACAGAAAACTGTTTGAAATGCTCAAGCTTCTTCAATTTATTCCTCAGGTGGTCGGTGGTGCTTTTTTCAGATCCGATGGAACATCACTGGGCGTTTTTGGAGAACCGCCAAAATTTATACCACCCCGGCCAGATGGAAACGAAATGGTCTACACCAAAAGCAAAAATGGCTCTCGCTATGACCTGGTATGTTCACCCGATCAGCTAAAGCGGGATTATATTCTGATACTGCGGTACGATGCATCACCGGTGCGTCAGGAACTGAATGCATTTATTCTGAGGATTACCGGTCTGGTCGTTATTATTTCTATTTTTGTGACAGCCGGTGCCTGGTTTGCGCTAAATCCGATTGTCGTCAAGCCCGTTCTGAGGCTGAGGGAAGATCTGGTCAAAGCGGGTGAGGCCATTAGTCGTGATCAGAAAACGCCGAAGTTCTATTCAGCATCGGTTCAACGCCAAGATGAACTGGGTGAAGTTATATTCGCCTTTCGGCAGATGTACACCCAGATAGCCGACGCAATTAATGAGCGTAAAAATGCTGAAAAGGAATTGCAGAAAAGCTTTAAACAGGTAGAAGCATATTCCGAGGCGCTCAATAATGAATTGGAAAAAGGCAGAGAGATGCAGACCAATTTCTTGCCCACCCAGCTGGTCCATAAACCCGGCTGGGAGCTTGCCGCTTTTTTTAAACCTGCCCGCCAAGTTGCCGGTGATTTTTATGATGTCTTCGATCTTCCCGATGGTGGCGTGGGCATCGTCATCGCGGATGTGTGTGACAAAGGTGTGGGGGCAGCTCTATTTATGGCGCTTTTCAGGAGCTTGATTCGGATTTTTTCTGGTCAAACCACATTGGAAGGTTTAGCATGCCTGTACAATGATGAATCCATCAGCAAGGAAGAATCAATCGCTGGCGATGGTCTAACCCAACCCGAACATCTCATCGCCCTCAAAGCCATCCAATTCACCAACAAATATATTGCGAAAAACCATGGCGATCTAGCAATGTTTGCGACAATGTTTTTCGGTGTGCTCGATCCGCAAACCGGTATTTTGACATACATCAATGGCGGCCATGAGCCATTGCTAATCATTAATAAATCAGGTGGTGTTAAAAAACGTCTAAATCCTACCGGTCCGGCAGTAGGCATAGATTCTGAAAGTAAATTTGATATCCAAGAAATCCAATTAGAAGCCGGTGAAATCTTGATGGGCTTTACGGATGGCATCATTGAGGCGCGATCTGATGAAGATAAGTTTTTTACGCTGGACCAGCTATTAAATTTGATAGAAGAAGCGACCCCTTCTGCTGCAGAGCTGTTGAACAGAATCTCCGATGAAGTAAAATCACATACGGGTGATGCCGATCAATTTGATGATATAACATTGATCGCTATCCGGAGATTGTCGGAGTAAAAAAAGAATATCTTTTTACTTTATCAAGTTGCCGACATCGCATTTCTTCCTTATTTTGCAAAGCAAAAAATAAAATTGCTACTGTAATCATTAATTTTTCATAATTTCTTGACAAAAAGCAAAGGTAAAGATAAGCTTAACAAGTAGATATGCTTAGATAATATAGTAAAAAAAGATATCTCAAAAGAAAACAATAGAGGAGGAAAGTAATATGGCAATTTTGAAAAGGGATATCAGAGATATTCAAAAAGACATTAGAGCCCTTGAGCGGAAAATGGAGAAATTGTTAAAAGCAATCGACAAGGGAAAAACGACCAAGACCAAGCGAACTGCGAAAAAAGTCGCCACCAGGGCGGTCAAGGCTAAACGCGCACCGGCTAAAAAAGTGGCTGCAAGCAAAAAAAGGCTTAAATTAACGGCAACCGATCAAGTTCTGAGGATAATTAGACGTTCGAGAAAAGGTGTCGATGTGCCCACCTTAAAGAAGAAAACTGGATTTGAAGATAAAAAAGTTCGCAATATCATTTTCAGAACCTCCAAAGAGGGCAAAATCAAAAAGGTCGGCAGGGGTATCTATGTAGGTGCCTGACAGCCTTTCGGAGAAATTCAGCTGAGATACTGCGACTTATTTTCTTTTTTTGTGCGCTAGTATAAGAAAAAAAACAGAAGATTAATCGAAAACGTTGATATCAATACCGTTTCGTTAGTCTTCTGTTTTTTATTTGTTTACAATTTTATTTATGGATTTTTTTTCAATGCCCATAATTCCATGTTTGGTCTTGTACATAATCATATTATTCTGCTCCCACCATGTTTCCGCAATGGTGACACTGCCGCTTTTTAAATGTATTTCACAATATTGTTTCTTATTCAGCGATGGGTAGCCTATTTTTTCTTCGATTATTTCTATGGAGTTATGTCTGTCCTTTTTTTTCTTATATGATTTTTCAATGGGTTTAGTTTTTGAGGAATCTAGTTTCAGTTTATTTAGAATTGACATTGCGGGACGCCCTTCGAACGTCGATCGATCGATATCTGAAATATAATTCAGAATAAG
>JASFPE010000301.1:0-7271 GCA_050116155.1 Desulfobacterales bacterium | reverse complement strand
GCGTTTTGTCGAATTACATTCAGAATGGGTTCTTTGCCTAACATTTCACCCTTTTTGTTTCGTGCCTCCCAGATTCCGTCGGTACTGAGAAAAATGATCTGACCGCTTGAAAAGTCAGTTTTCTTATTATCCACATAGATCCACTCAACATCCACACCAAGTGCAATTCCCGGTCCACCAAGCTCATCGAATGAGTCCGACCGGGGATCATAAAAAATGGCAGGGTCATGTCCGGCCCGCACCCATTCGAGTTGCCTCGTCGCAAGGTCAAGAGCCAGAAAAAACATCGTCATAAATTGCCCGGAATCTTCGACATCTTGGACGAGCTGCCGGTTCACATCAGTAATGATTCTGGCAATGCTACCCGGTAAAGAGGCACGCTGGCGCAAAGATGATCGGACAGTGGCCATAAGCAGAGCAGAAGGGATACCGTGCCCCGATACATCACCAATGGCCACCCCGATTTTCTGTTTATCATTTTCTCCAATAGATATAAAATCATAATAGTCCCCACCGGTTTCATCACAGTAAACACTTTTACCTGCTAGATCGAATCCATTAACTTTCAGATTACTTTTTGGAAGAAGATTTTGTTGAACTTCCCTGGCTAAATCAAGAGACTGCTGCATTCTTTCCCGTTCAATCAGGCCTTTGGTCATTTCATTGATTGCATCACCCAAAACGCCGATCTCGTCGTTCGAGACGACTTTCACCCTGGTCTGCAGATTCCCCTCCTTGATTTTACTCACAACAGAAAAGATATTCTCGACCGGCCCAACGATGGAGCGGTTGAGTAATTTGTTGAGCACGCTCAGGGTAATAAAAAAGACAATGAAAAGGACCAGACAAAAGACCAAAATATCTGAGCCGTAATCCCTGGCTGAGATGGACACAGAGTCCAATTGCCACTGAAGTGTCATCAGCGTGACCACCAGGATGGCCATCGGGATAAGGCTCCCGATCCGATTATGGAGGCGGATTCTTCTTGAGACCGAATAGCGAGCGACACCCTTGACCTCCGTGAGGCGGCCCTGGGGAAAGAGAAAGGGAGTGAGCCGTCGACGGGCATAGGACTCGATCCACAATGACATGATCCCTGCAGAAATGAATCCGACCATGATGGCTCGGACGACCAAGATGACGGCAGTTCTCCAGTCGATATTACCGGTTATAAAGGCTGCAAAATATAATAAGGAAGGCAGTAAAATCCAAAGGCCCAAATTTGCTGGAACCAAAATGAAAGGCAGGTTGATCAGACGCTGCCTGGCCTTCTCCAAAAGATCTTCGGATCCCTGGCCCGTCCTCAGGAAATTAAAATATTGGGATATGGGACTTGAAAATTTTCGAATGAGTAATAACAATAGCGGGCAGCTAAATAAGAGTAAAACGGCCAGATTGAAAATGCCCCTCAGCTGTCGGTGAAGATCGCGCATTTTGATCTGATCCTGACCGGACAGCTGACAGTGCATATATTCCAGGGGCGTGGCTGCGTTAAGGAGTATAATCACACCGATGCCGATGGTTGTTGCGGCCAGACCGATAAAGTAAATCCCTCGAAAAGAGGGCCGTTTGTCATGGGTCGTCCCATTGCCTTGCCGGCTGGTTTTCATATTCATTTCTGGTCCTATACCTTGTTCGTATCTCAAGTTGGCATCAACCTGTGATTTGTTGAAACCGCCTGAAAAATATCAAAAATCCAGGTATGTCGATGGTATCACATCAAAGGTAAAGCTTTCAATATGCTAAAAATCAGGTGTGAAAATTCGTCTTTGTCCGATTTGATTTTAAGTTCTGAAAGAGATATGTCAGATAAAATTCCGGCCGGTGCAATAATTTTGCGACCTCTTATCCGACATCACTTTTTGACATAGTGCTGAAAATACTTAATTTGTCTTAAATCAGTTCTAAATAATTTTTCTATTAAACATCGAATAACATGTTTGGATTCCATTTTTTAAAAGCGCTAAAATTCTATTATCTAATACCGATGATGTGGATGTGCGGTTTAGCGACCCTGGCTAATGCTCTGAGTGTCGAGCACAATCTGGAAGTAGAGTTGTTCCCGGCTGAACATAAATTAATCGGTCTGGATAGCCTGGAGATCAACACCGGGCGCGACGAATCCCTCGTCTTTCATTTATCTGAAAAGGCCGAACATATCTCTGTGATGATAAATGGCGAACACCGGGATTTTAACAGACAAAAGGGATGGCTGCATGTGCCCCTCAAAACCGTAGAGCAAACGTCTTCACTCCAGGTTACCATTCACTATGCCGCTGTCTTTGATGATCCGGTGCCGCTTCGTCCGCTGAATGTGGACAATCCCGGCTTCGGCGTCAGCGCCAGCATAACCGAAAAAGGGAGCTTTTTGCTGGCCGGGTCTCACTGGTATCCCGAGTTGAATGGCGGTCAGGCGGTTTACCAACTTCAGGTTCGTGCACCCGAGGGGATGATTGCCGTAACAGCGGGTCAATCCCTGGGTCATGATGCCGAGGACGGAAAAACAGTTTCCAGGTGGCAGGCAAATTATCCCATAGAAGGGATGTCGCTTTCTGTGGCACCCTACGTAGTGCGTGAAAAAAAAGCGGGGGATGTCACGGCGGCCACCTATTTTTTACCACCAAACCAGCATCTGTCTGCCGCTTATCTGGCTGCGACCGTAGATTACCTTTCTTTTTATTCGAATCTTTTCGGACCATATCCCTTTAAGAAATTTGCGGTGGTGGAAAACTTCTTCCCTACCGGCTATGGATTTCCTTCCTACACCCTGCTGGGCGGAAGCGTGCTGCGGCTGCCGTTTATCATTCATACCAGCCTGGGGCACGAAATCGCTCATTGCTGGTGGGGAAACGGGGTATATGTAGATTATGACAGCGGCAATTGGAGCGAAGCGCTCACCACCTATGTGTCAGATTATCTATATAAGGAAAAAAGATCGAATATGGAGGCCAAATCTTACCGCCAGCAAATACTGCGCAATTATGCCACCCTGGTAACCCCCGACAATGATTTTGCCTTAAACCATTTCGTCAGTCGCCATGACCCTGTCACCAAAACAATCGGTTACGATAAAGGGGCGATGGTATTTCATATGCTCAGAAAATTGACGGGCGAAAAAGCCTTCTGGCAAGCCCTGCGGGATATATACAAAGAGCAACGCTTTAAACAGACTTCCTGGAAAGACCTGCAACAGGCATTTGAAAAACAATCGACGCATTCATTGCAGGCATTTTTCGAACAGTGGGTATTTCAAAAAGGCGCGCCACGCTTTTATCTGGATGGCGTGAACGTTGAACCATTAGTAGACAAATGGAGAATTCGCGGCAACATCGTGCAGCAAAAACCCTACTATGCATTTCCCCTGACGCTGACACTGGAAACCAGCGGACAGATGATTGTCAAACACCTGAACATTGCCGCCGACAGGGCAACAGCGTTTGAAATGGAGAGCCAAATGCCGCCCCAAAAGGTGATTGTGGATCCGGAAGTGAATATCATGCGGCGGCTTTTTGATACCGAGGTGCCACCGGCGATAAATTCCCTGAAAGGCTCTCCATCAGTAATGTTTTTGGTATCCGATACCGCTGATGCGGAGCTGGCGAATTCGGCCAAACTTCTGGCGCTTTCGCTGGGCCTAAAAAAATATGAAATTGTCTCAGCAGAGAATTCCAATCAAACGCAGCTGCGTGAAAATGATCTTGTGGTCATCGGTCACCCACTGCAAAAAACCCTTTTGCGCAATATGCCGCCCCAGTTCGCTGTTGATCATCGTTCCTTTGTTTTAAATAACAGCGTCTATAACCAATCCTCGGATGTATTCTTTGGGGTTTGCAGACATCCATTCGACAGCCATCGGGTTGCGGCGCTATTTTTACCGCTTTCTTCAGACTATGCCGAACTGGCAGCTCGAAAGATAACTCATTATGGAAAATATAGTTATCTTGTTTTTAAAAACGGGAAGAATCAGGATAAAGGATTTTGGCAAGTCAAAGATTCTCCGCTGGTATACAGTTGGAAAGATAATGATATATAAAAGCTATCTCAAAAACGCGTTTTATCCGCATCTGGTGGACTAAGTGCCCATGGTCCCGCCACCGGCGGTGTTGCGGATCGGCTCAAAATGCTTGCAAGTAAACAGGTTTGCCGGTTAGCCCGTTGCCCGTTGGCCGGTTCATGATAAAAATCCGAAAGCATTCCTCTTTAAACGGGCTTAACTGGCTCAACCGGCAAACTGGCTAACCTGATATTGAACCCGGCCATGAACGCTAATCTACATTTTTGAGATAGGTTCTATTTACAGAGAGTTTGATACATGTTTAAAAAGTTAATCATGGGTACGATCGTGCTGGTTTTTGCCGCCAGTTGTCTGGCAAACCGTCCGGATTTAAGCCAACCGATCCTGGATCTGAACCAGGACCAACAGACAATAATGTCCGAGGTGATCCCGGAGTTGAAGAAAAACCGGATTATTTTGGTCGGCGAGCACCATAGTAAAACAGCTCATCATATGGCCCAGTTAACGGTTATCCAGGCATTGTATCAATCCGGTGCCAACGTTGCCATTGGCCTTGAAATGTTCAGACAAGACAGCCAGAATGCCCTGGATCGCTGGATTGCCGGCGAAATGGCTGAAAACGAATTTGAGCGTATTTATTATGACAACTGGAACTTTCCCTATTCGGCGTATCGCCCGATTTTTGAATATGCAAAAGAAAAAAAGATCCCTCTGGTTGGGCTCAATCTTCCCCGCAAGATTACCCGGCAGGTGTCACGCCGGGGATTTCAATCACTTTCGAAAGAAGAAAAAGGTAAGCTTTCGGAAGTGGCCTGCAGAGTGGATGAGGCTTACATGAAATACATCCGCAAAGCGTTTGGCGGCCATGCCCATGGCAATCTTAATTTCACTTATTTTTGTGAAGCTCAGCTGGTCTGGGATAACGCCATGGCAATCAATACTTTGGATTATTTGAGCACAAAACCCGATGCCGTGGTTGTGGTATTGACCGGAACGGGGCATGCGCAAAAAGCCGCCATTCCGCGACAAATCCGCAGCCGCTCACCAATGCCTTATGTTGTCATCCTACCGGAAGTGCCCGGTATGCTGGATGCTCACACGATCGGAAAGGAAGATGCAGATTATCTTATGTTGGATCTTTAAAAAGGATAGGTTTCAGGCCTTTCGATTTCGGATTGCGGATTTTGGATTTCGGATTGAATAAATATTAATTTAAGAATTGAGGAATTAAAAGATATAAAACCCTGAACCTCTGAACCTTGCCTTTAAATAAGAAATCGAGAAGAGACAATATGAACTACTGCAGCAACTGCGGCAAAAGCCTGAAATACTGTATCCCACCGGGTGACGACCGGCCGCGCTTTGCGTGTGATTCCTGTGGAGCCATTCATTATCAAAACCCCGTTATGGTTGTCGGATGCATCCCGGAATTTGAAGATAAAATTCTACTTTGCCGCCGTGCCATCGAGCCGTGTGCCGACAAATGGACGCTGCCCGCCGGTTACCTCGAAAATGGAGAGACGGTTTCCGCCGGCGCTGCGCGTGAGGCCTATGAAGAAGCATACGCAAACGTTAAAATATTAGCGCCCTATGCGCTGTATAATATATGCTATGTCAACCAGGTTTATTTAATGTTCAGGGCGCGTTTGCTTGACCGTAATTTTAAACCGGGCAACGAAAGTAAAGAAGTACAACTGTTTGCCGAGCAAGAAATTCCGTGGGATCACATCGCCTTTACGGTAATCGAAGAGACCTTAACACAATACTTCAAAGACCGTAAGGATGGGTTGTTTCCTTTTTACATCGACGATATACTATCGAAAAAGAAGTCTGAAACTGCTTAATATTGACTTTTGGCTTCACAATTATCTATAAACTTAACTTATATGGATCTATTTTTTTGGAAAAAGATTACGCCACGCAAACTGAATAAAATATTAGACGCCCATCAGGTGTGGTTCAGTTCAAGACAAAAAGAAGGCACCCGTGCTAACCTGAGTGAAGCCAATTTGCGCGAGATCGATTTGGAAGGCAAAGATCTTCGCAGAGCAGATCTCAGTAACGCCAAACTCATCAAAGCCGCATTAAATATGGCTGATTTGAGAGAGGCGGATTTAATCGGTGCCAATCTTAGCATGGCAGATCTTCAAGAAGCGGACATGCGCGAAGTAAATCTTTCTCAGGCTGATCTGAGCAATGCAGATTTGAGTCAGGCCAATTTAATCATGGCCAATCTGGGTCAGGCTAATTTAAATGGCAGTAATTTAAAAGACGCCAATTTGTTTCGGACCTATCTAAAAGGTGCCGACCTGAACAAAGTTAATCTATCCGGCGCCGATCTGAGAGAGGCCAATCTGAGCCAGACAACGTTGAACAATGCGGATTTGAGCCAGGCGAATCTGATCATGGCCAATCTCAGTCGCGCGAATCTGATTGCCGTCAATTTAAAAGATGCCAATTTGTTTCGAGCCTATTTGAAAGATGCCGACCTGAGACGGGCGGATTTGCGCGGAGCAGATCTTTCCGGCACCAATTTGAGCGGAGCAAATTTGGAAGATGCAACCCTCATGGAAGATCAACTCATAACAGCCGTCATTGATGAATATACCATTTTGCCTGACGGGTCCAAGGGATAATGTGACTACAGACGAAAATAACTCCCAGCTACCGATCAGCCGCGAAGCGTCAGATGTTCAGCGTCAGTCAGATGCGGACACCCAGACAGTGGTAGGCTATCTGCCGCAATCCGGAGTTATCGAATCCGATGAGCGCATACCCATAGCCCAGGCGGAAGGTTACGATCCCTTGGCCATTGAATTGGCACTGGCGCCTGCCGAGACCAGCTTCTCGGACAGGTTGTGGTTGATCATTCTTACTGTGGTTGGCGTCGCCCTGGTTATCATTTTCTTTCCGACCGAACGCTTTTTTAAGCCCCGCACCAAAGATCTGGGAACCATGAGCATTGGCGGACCAACCACAGAAGCCAATCTGAACAAGACCAATTACCGCAACGAACCTTGGTTCGGCGTGCTCCTCGAAATTGATCGGCTATATTTTGGAGAAGGCAAACTCAGCGAAGCTATTCGTGTCGCCGAATCCGCCCTCGAAATCGTACCGAAGAAAAACTGGGAACGCTGGGAAAAGATACATTATCGGTACTGGGAATTGCTCTCGGCGGCAGGCAGGGTCCATACATTAAAAACAGCAACTCAGGCATACTTGCAGATTCTTCCCGAAGATCCGTTTGGCAATTATT
>JASFPE010000300.1:0-7276 GCA_050116155.1 Desulfobacterales bacterium | reverse complement strand
CTTTTAAACCAGCAGGCGGCCTGTTCTCTGTCGGCATCGGTTTTAAGGCTTGTCGATAATGCCCCTTTTTGTTCGGTAGGGCCAAAACCGGACTGGGTTTTTCCAAACTCTTCCTGGCTGATAAGTGTGATGATATTTTTAAGATCGTTTATCATCAGTGAAGATGATGAAATAGCCCGTCCATTTTTAAAATCCAGTGCAAAGTGCATTTTCCCCAGCTTGGGCATTGGTTGGTCTGCAGCGAAAACACCCGGCATTGTCTGTTGAACAAACTCAAAATAGCTGCCCATATCAATGTCCATAAACATGAGCGCCCCTTTGGCCGGTGTCGATTTCAGGGTCTTTGCTTTTTTCATCAGTTTGCCGATTTGTCCGTCGTTCTGCGCAAATATGAACAGGCTGTCAACCGTGGTAAAACGATATTCGAAATCTTTCATAAGTGCTTGTGCGGGGAAACCAATTTGTTGATTGGATTCCGGCATGGCAGGCATCGTAAACCGGACGCCATAAACTTTGCGGCCGGCAACCTTGCTTTCTTTGGTGCGTACGAAAATATCATCTACCTTTTGACCGCTCAGCGCTTCCATATTTTGGACCATAGTTTGATTGAATTTTTCAATCCAGGGTAAATAAACCGATCGGGCAAAATCCGGAGCTATCTTGGGATCTTTTAAAACGTACATTCCTTCAAATTGAATCGTATCCGGATCAAAGGTAATCCCGCCGGCCATCTCCCCGTTAAAGTGCCTCGAGATCGCAACGATTTCAGAAAAATCAAATCCCATTTTTGCATAAATATTGCCGAAACTCTTCTCGATAAGCTCAAGCAAGCCTTCAAAATCATAACTTTGGGACCGAAAATTAATCTGATGTCCGGGTCTGTATCTGCTCAATAACGAAGAGCCTGCTTTGGATACAAACAATTTTGCCAGTCCGGTTCCGCTGGCAGCCTGAGCTTCTGTCAGAAAATAAAATTTTTCTCTGTTCATATCCAGGCTGATGGACAAGGTTTCCAGCTGAGCGGCGGTGTCGAGCATATTGCGTATCATTTCCTGGACATCAATGGGTTTAAACGGCATCTGCTGCGCACCTTCAGCCTGGGGCATGGTCTCCAGTTTGCCGAGCATCTGTTGAATTTGTTGATCACCTTTTTCAATCAGGCGCCGAAGACCGATTTCGAGGGTGATAAAATACTTGCTTTTTGACCGGGAAGCAGCATCTAAAGCCGATTTGAAGGCATTTGAAATTCCAACCGGCTGTCCCGGTGGCAACGACACGATATAAGAATTCATTTCGCTGCCGGCCCCGAAATTGGTCTGGAAGGCTTCGTTGTGCAGTCGGAATGGAATCAGCAAGGCAGCGGTGGGCTGCGGGTCTATTAGCTCAACGCCGACGATGATCGAACGCGAGGGATCAATCCAGTCTGTGGTTTGAAGTAATTGTCTGATCTGATTCGAGAGAGACGCGCCATCAGGTGATTCGCCAATGCCCAGGACCTGATCAATTAGATTTAAGTTTTTTTCCAGGTCGTTGATTTTTAAGATAATATCGGGAGCTTCACCGGAGACGGGAGTCGCCGAAAGGGGTCGAAGCGCCATCACAACAATGAACAGGACCGAAAGGAAAATAACCATTTTCGGTAATACGAATTTATTCTTCATTATTTTCACCTTTAAAATTCTATCCTAAAACGTACCCAACTTACAATTAAAAAAGTTCGACCTTTTTTGGCACCAGCGCCGGTATCGACATATCATGGCATAGGTTCTCATGGCGCGCTCGACGGAGTCGAAAAACGGCAGACCGGCTTCGCAAAATTGCCGACTCAGTGATGGATCGAATCCGGGAATCTTTACAATCAACAATGGCTTTCGACATTCCCGTTGAACGTGTATCATATGGTCGACAAACTTCTGGTTATCTTGCGGGGTCAGACCACATCCAATCACCACCACAGCATCCACGCCGGAATCAGCACCAACAGTGCCTGCGGCATGTTTGAAAATCTTCAGATCAATATGTGCGCTAAGGCTAACATCAATCGGATTTCGGAGACTGGTTCCAGTTGATGGTACAACCCCGGCAAGTTCTAATTGGGTTTGCCGGGATACGCTGGCCAACTTAAGGCCTAAGTATCCACAGGCTTCTGCAGCAGAAACTGCCAGACCACCCGGTCCGGAAATAATCGCTACCCGTTGACCGATCGTTGGGGGTATTAAAGAAAACCCCATCAATGCATCCACCCAGGCTTCAAATCCCACAACGGGAATTGCACCGGTTTGCTGTATTACCGCCTGCCAGATTGTTGCTGATCCGGCCAAGGCCCCCGTATGAGATGCCGAAGCGTGACCACCCTCGGTTGTCAAACCAACTTTCCAAATGATCACCGGTTTATGGCGTGATGCCGCTTTGAGGGCATTGAGAAAATAAGGACCGTCTTTTATGCCTTCGATATAGGCACCAATTAAACCGGTCTCCGAATCATGACCTAAATAGGTTAAAAAATCTGCTGCGCTGAGATCGCATTCATTCCCTGAGCTGATGACTTTACTAAATTTAATACCGACCTGGGGTGCCATCACCCCCAGTATATTGGTGAGTGAACCGCTCTGAGAAATAACTCCAACCGATCCGGGAATCTTAGACATTTGCGGAAAGAAGGATAACCCCGTTTTGGGTGAGTAAAGCCCCATACCATTTGGCCCGATAAGCCGCATGCCGGCAGCGTGGGCCTCGCGCACCAGCTCCGCCTCCAGGGCAGTGCCCTCTTCGGTGCCGGTTTCTTTGTAACCGGCGGTGAACAGGACTGCCCCTTTGACACCCTTGGCGGCACATTCTCTGAGGGCGCCGGCGGCGCTATGATGGGGCACTAATATAATCGCTAAATCCACCGAGCCTGGAATTTGCGATAGGGCTGGATATGCTTTGAGCCCCTCGATTTCTTCGGCATTCGGATTCACCGGATATATCTTCCCACCAAAGCCCTGCTGCAACAGTGCAGTAAGAAATACACTTCCGGCCTTCATCCCTCGGGGGGCACCCACTATAGCTATTGACCGGGGATGAAACAGTTCGTCAATTTGGTCGATTAGCTCTTCTTTCGTTCGCATTCGCCATACTCCGTTTTGCAGTTTACCGCACAAATAACCTGATTATTATATTGCCACATCGACGTGATTTGTGAAACAATTATCAGAACTGATTTCTGAATCACAGTAACCAATTAATTTTAATTCAAACCGGATTTTACTTGATCAAAATTTAAAAATTACTTATTTTTCAACGCCGCTAAATATTAGAATTAAAAAATGTGAGGCTGGAGAATGCGCGAATACACCATCCATCCCCTTGTGGTGGGAATAAATGAAACCGATCAAGGGGTTATGACTTACCTGAGGGACTACGGAAAACGAATATACCTGCCCATTTACGTGTTCTATATTAAGGGTGGAGACAAGCACATCCTCGTGGATACCGGACTGGAACAATTCATGATACCCGACGGGGCCGAGGAACAATGCGGATTTAAGATCCGTGAATTTGAAGATGCTCTGGCAACGTTTAATCTAAAACCTGAAGATATTGATATCATCATTCATACGCATTTGCATAATGATCATTGTGAAAACGATTATAAATGCACCAATGCAACAGTATATGTTCAGAAAAAAGAGTATGATTTCTTGTTGAATCCCCATCCGGTCGATCACCGGTATTATCCGGATATCCTCGATGATATGAACGTTGTTCAACTGGAAGGTGATACCACAATTGCTGAGGGTATTGATGTAATTTATTCCCCCGGTCATACGGTAGGGGGCCAATCTGTCGGAATCAATACGTCAGACGGACAGGCGATCATAACCGGCTTTTGTTGCAATGACAAGAATTTCCCATCTGCGGGTCCTGCCATCACACCCGGTGTGCACATCGACCTGACCGAGGCCTATGATTCGATTCAGAAAATTAAGAAGATGGCCGATATCCTCTTACCATTGCATGATTTGTCAATCGGCAAGAGGGATATGATTCCGTAAAAAATAGACTTCAGGTGTCGGGTGTCGGGTGTCAGAAAAATGCAGGCATTGAGCATGGGGCAAAGGGCATGGGGTTAAAGGCTAAAATTAAAGGCATCAGGTTAGAGGTCTTAGGTTAGAGGTTAAAAGCATAAGGGTTCAGGATCGCGCGTTGCGTGTCGCGCGTTACGCGTCAACATCCGATGATTTTGATTCCTTTAACGCGAAACCCGCAACCCGTGCCGCGCAACTTGACTTTTACATTTTTCGAATTCCGAATTCCACATTCCGAATTGAGGTTCCTGACACCTGAAACCTGACACCTGAAACCTTTTATGTGCGACCAGTGACCAGAAACAAGTGGCCAGAAACTAAGAGTAGAAAAAGAGTAAGAGATGACCGCAGAAAACGATATCGTTTTGATCTATTTTGAAGACAAACCTTTGGTTTTTGCCCGTATCGAAGACATTTTAGCGGATTCGAAACCAAATTGGTATCATGTGAAGCTCCTTTTGCTGCAGGTTCCGCTGCAGGTCGTCACGTGGATCTTAAGGGATGTCTACATAAATGGCGCGGAGTTCACGATGAACGGAAAGAAAATGCGCCTGGAAAAGATCGAAAGCCCCGAAATGCCTCAAAATACAGCTCATGACGAAAAAGAGCTGGATGAAAAAAAACCCGCCAACATTTCGAACGGGGCAGAAGTAATATCCTTCCACGACATAAAGAAAAAATAATGCAAATCGGCTCGCTTTCCCTTGAGAACAACGTTATATTGGCACCCCTGGCAGGAATATCGAATCTGCCTTTTCGACTTTTGGCCAAAGAGGCGGGGTGTGGATTGGTCTATTCGGAAATGATCAGCGCCTACGGATTGGTTCGCCAATCTAAGAAAACCAAACAGCTACTGGATAGTCTGCCGGAAGAAAAACCGCTATCTGCACAGATTTTTGGTTCTGATCCAACGACGATGGCCGAAGCTGCAAAGATTGTCGAAGCCAATGGCGCCGATATTTTAGATATTAACTTCGGTTGTTCGGTGAAAAAGATCCTTAAAACCGGATCCGGGGCGGCCCTCATGAAAAGGCCGGATCTTTCCGAGGCTGTGTTAAAAAATGTTCGCAAGGCTGTTCGTATGCCACTGACCATTAAAATGAGAACCGGATGGGACAAATCCGGTGAACAGGCCATCAACATTGCCCAAATTGCCGAAGCATGCGGCATTGACGCAATTGCCGTTCACCCCCGTACAGCGACCCAAGGATTTTCCGGACATGCAGATTGGTCAATTATTGCCGCCGTAAAAGGACGCGTCGACATTCCGGTTATCGGGAATGGCGATATCTTCAACGCTGAAGATGCCATAAAAATGCAGGCAGAAACCGGTTGCGATGCCGTGATGATCGGCAGAAAGGCCATCGGATGTCCCTGGATCTTCTCCCAGGTACTCGCTCACATGCGAGGTGAAAAAATACCGTCATTCAGCCTCCAACAACGCTTTGCAATCATCCGGCGCTATCTGCATCGTTCGGTGAAATATCTGGGTGAATACCGGGCCTGTCTAATGATGCGCAGCCGTCTATCCTGGTTTGTCAAAGGACTGCCCCACAACAGTCAATTCCGCAGATCCATCATTCATATATCATCAGAAAACGAAGCATTGGATCTTATTGATGACTACCAGCAAAAGTTGGTGCAGGAAGCTGAACCAAATGGTTAGGTTTCAGGTGTCGGGTGCTATAGCATGGGGCATGGGGCAAAGGGCATGGGGTTAAAAAAAATGATTCGGAGTTCAGGGTTGCAAGCTACGCGTCTCGCGTTTTGTGATTTGTGTTTTCGAATTCCGCCTTTCCTATTCGATTGCCTCAAACCAAAGGCTCTTTATTTAGGCCTTGAACCCCAAGCACCACGCACCAAGCCTTTTATACTGACACCTGATCCGCCTGCGGCGGAACACCTGAAACCA
The DNA here is from genome assembly GCA_050116155.1 of Desulfobacterales bacterium. Taxonomy (GTDB): domain Bacteria; phylum Desulfobacterota; class Desulfobacteria; order Desulfobacterales; family JAHEIW01. Next base: position 1,294 of record JASFPE010000300.1, on the reverse strand, counting down.
CTAATTACTTCTTCCGGACCACACTGCCGACTTTGAGCCCCCGGCCGTTTATCTTCACCGCCTCAGCCTGATTATCGGATATCGCCACAATTTCCAGCTCCGCTGTTTTATATCCGGGACTATAAAAACGCTGGCCGTCAATTCCTTCCAGGATACGACCGCTGTCAAAAACCTCCAGCACGGTTCCCTTCTTGAGCCCCACCAGACCACCAGCTGAAATGATAAATTTTTCTCCATCCACGGCCGTGACGTATCCGACCCAGTTTTCCTCACTTACAGCCTCGCAAATTCGTTCGCCCATATCAACGACGATTTTTTCATATGCCTCATTGAGTTTTGGGAAATTTTGAGCATTCGTCCTTTTAATTTCGGTGTGATCTATTTCGTCGATTTCCACTTCCTGGGTGAAACTCTCGTCTATAATTTTGGTGGCGGTTTGCGTATCGTAAACCTGGGCGCTAATCAAAACCTCCAAGGAATATCGAACATCTTTCATCCACAGAATTCCCTCGAGCTCGTCCAATGGTCTGATGTTAATCAGGTTTCCGGATATTACGGCGTTTAATCCCAACTGCCGGCCAATAACCGCCACGGCAAAATTATCGATTTGGCCCGAAGCCAATTTGGGAAGCTGAGAAATAGGATCGGTATGATCCTCGGATTCGTTTTCCATGACAATCAGATCGTCGCAGCGGGATTTTAAATGACCGATAAGATCATGGTAAAATTTGTCTTGAAAACTTTGGTTGGCTTGCGACAATTTATCTTCAAAACGCGCTACGGCGACCACCTTCTTCAAACCATCTCTGTCAAAAGTGATATCCCGCGCGATTTTTCTGGTTGTTTTCGCTATGGTATCGGTTGTATTTTCTACAGTCTTGGCTACCGAACAGCCATTCGCGAAAAAAATTGCCGTTAGCCAGAGTGAGATAAGGCCAAAGAAATGGTACGGTTTTGAAAGGTGTTTTAACACATACCTGTTCATATAATTGCCTGCAAAAAACGCATTGTTTCGGGTTTAATGAACTGTCTTAAGAAAGCTATTAATAAAAAATAATTGTGCAGTTGTCAAACTGACATTTTAAAGGTCCTGGTGTTGTGTACCATATGTAATCTATAAAACTCGAATTAATTTATTAGTACTTTCCTTTGCTGAATGAAATTGTTTAAATTCCAAATTTGATGGGTTCGTAAAAAGTCCCCGAATCGTCATGCCGGACCCCCAATCAAGTTGAGGGCAGGCCTGATCCGGCATCCAGAACATATTGAATTTACTGGATTCCGGCTTTCGCCG
>JASFPE010000299.1:0-7293 GCA_050116155.1 Desulfobacterales bacterium | reverse complement strand
TTCTTCGAATGCAGAAAGATCTTCGGCGACTTGCTGGACCGAATCTGTTTTTCGAAAGGACTCTTTTAACGCATATCGTTGAATAAATTTTATTGCCCGGGTGGGGCTGATTTCTTTGGGGCATACATCCGTACAATTAAACTCTAAACGACAATTATAACAACTGGGCATAATCCGCGTCAGGCGCTCATCATAAAGCCCGTCACGGCTGTCAGCCAGAAGTGTAAATGCCCGGTTTAAAGCCGCCGGACCGAGATATTGGGGATGATGGTACATCATGGTGCAGGAGGAAACACAGCACCCACAGGCGATGCATTCGGTAGACAGGCCGATGTCTTCACGCTCTTTGGAATCGGGCCGAATTATTGCGGGCTCATCAGCAAAATGGGCAGTGTCAAAGTATGGCAGTGATTGCCTGTATCTATCAAAAAAAGGATCCATATCCACAACCAGATCCTTTATGATGGGAAAATGATTCATGGGCCGCAGCGTAATTTCTTTTCCCTTAATATCGCCAACAATCGTCTTGCAGGCAAGGGCTTCATGTCCGTTGATAACCATGCCGCAGGATCCGCACATGCTCACACGGCAAGCGTAACGAAAGGCAATGGTGGGATCCTGGGTTTTCTGGATCTGGAAGAGGACATCCAGGATCGTGGTTTTGCTCTCGTCCTTTATTTCCACCTCAAAACGATCGTAATGACCGTTCTCTTCAGTGGAGGGGTCATAGCGAAATATTTTAATAATTCTCTTTTTGGCGGAATTTGATGACATCTGTAAATGGGGATCCTTTAATAAATGCGTATCCAGACAATTACAAAAATTAGTATCCCCAGAGCTCCCAGTCCTGCAATCAATGCCTTTTGATATTTCACATTCACGATATTGAAATCCAGCAAGATGACACGTAACCCTAAAGCGGCGTGAAAAGTAACGACCATTAATAAAAGAAACTGGATCACCGGTTTGTAAGTCAGCGTAAGGTGCAATCCCAGAAAAACGACGATGGCCAGGGCCGAGATACGCTGCCAGATCCAGGCCCACATTCCCACCTGGGTGCTACGCCACCGATTGACATCAAGTTCACCCTTCGTCAAAGGCTCTCGATACCTTATTTCTGTATCCTGCTGCATAACTTTTCAATTCTCCTAAGCCATAATTACGGCATTAACTTGGTTTCAGGTGTCAGGTTTCAGGTGTCAGCATACGGATCGTGGAAGTAGGGCCGGCCACCGTGCCGGCCAGAATCTGGCGGGCGCAGAGGCCCGCCCTACACCCCGGCTTTGCGTTATGCTATTTGTCTTGAACCAGCAACCAGTGGCCAGTGACCAGAAACTGACACCTGAAACCTGACACCTGAAACCTTCGAATTACTGAAACCCGATATCTTCCGGTTTCAAAAACTTAAGATCCACCGGCCGTGTTTCAAATATCGGCTTTTGATGATCACTTTTACGCAAATACGCATTGAATAAGCCGTAATCATCATTTCGTTCGGGAAAATCCGAGCGATAATGCGCCCCGCGGCTTTCCTGTCGCTGCAACGCCGAATAAGCGACGATTTGCGAAACTTCCAGCATATTTAACAAACTGATGTATTCATTCCATGGCATATTGTACGCCCGGGCACCTCGAATACTTATCTTTGTCGCCGCGGCCGCCATTGACCTGAATTCTGCAATCGCATCTGAAAGATCATTTTCGTTGCGCACCACTCCGACTTTGTTCCAGTTTAATTCCTGCAGTCGATCACGGAGTTCAAAGGGTTCATCGCCATTGGACCGATTAAAGGGCTCGGCGTAATAGGATATTAGCTTTTCGATTTGGCCTGAAGCCGTTTCGGGCACCATGCCTTTTTCGGTTCGAAGATATTCGGCCACGGCCTTGCCCACCAGACGCCCATATACACAGGAGTCCGCAATCCCATTGCCGCCCAGCCGGTTTGCACCGTGAACACCGCCGCTGTCCTCTCCCGCACAAAAAAGACGTTCAACAGAAGTGCGACCGTGGATGTCAATGGCTGCACCCCCCATCATATAATGAGCTGTTGGTGAGACCGGCACCGGTTTGCGGGCAAGATCATAACCAAATATCTGGCAGCGTTGACACATGCCCGGGAAATTTTTCTCAACGAAATCAACACCCAGATGCGAGGCAACGATGTGAACACCACCATGGTCAAAGGCTCGACCTTCCATCATCTCCATGTACGATGCCCGACTGACTACATCCCGGGTTGCTCGCTCCATTGCTTCCGGATCATAGCGTTGCATATAACGTTCGCCGTCTGCGTTTACCAGATGAGCCCCGGCGCCCCTCAGGCCTTCTTCCAAAAGGGAGCCGGCGACAACGCTGTCGGGAATAATGAGGCCGGTGGGATGGAACTGAACCATTTCCATATCCATCATCCAGGCACCGGCGCGATAGAGCATCGCCAGACCGTCAACGCGCTTTTCGGGGCCCGGCGCACAAAACCGGTAGTGGGTAGGCCCTCCTCCGGTGGCTACAATAGTCGCAGCCGCTTCAACGGTGATAAATGATCCTTTTCTCAGATCCAGTACTAGGGCACCGGTAATCTGCTTACCGGTATCATCGTAGAGGAGATCCAGGGCTCGATGCTCTTCCAAAACCGGGATTTTGCGCTTCAAAATTTGCTCGGTGGTGCGGCTGATAATTTCGATTCCGGTAAGATCTCCTTTATGGACGGTACGATCATAGGATTGCCCGGCAAAAGCTTTTTGGTGCACAGTTCCATCGGCGTTGCGGTCGAAAAAACAACCGTAAAGGGTTTCCATCTCCTTGATGGTGGGTGTGGCTTGTTCGACCAGGGTCTTTGCCAATTCCTGGTTGTTAATGAAATGACCGCCTTTCAGCGTGTCCTTAAAATGTTTCTCATGGGAGTCATTGGGATTGAGAACAACATTGAAACCACCCTGAACCATGCGACTGCAGCCGCCCTTACCACGCAGGGATTTGGTTACAATCAGAATGTTTAATTCCGGGTTGGCATCAAACGCGTTTAAAGCTGCCAGTTGCGCAGCACCACCCATGCCGATGATCAGTATATCTGTTCTTATATTTTCCATAAGGCTGGGGAAAAAATCATAGTGCTAAGCACCAATTTCCAAAATCCCAAATCTCAATCACCCCGCCAGAAAGATGGCGGGCAGGCAAATTACAAATAGATCTCAAATTTCAATAGCCAATAACCAAAACACGAGTTTGATTGTCAAGCAAAGAGCCTGAAACTGGCTCGGGCCGTCATTCCGGCGAAGCCTGTGCCGTAGTGACAGGAAAAGGGCCTCTTTTCGAAACGGTCGAGTTTGGGATTTCGAATTTTGGTCATTGGATATTATTTGTGATTTGTTATTTGTAATTTGGAATTTCTAATAACTCATCACCACCATTTTGGATGAACGGTTACCTACGCTAGATTTTTAAACAATTGCTTCTATATTTCTCAGCGCCACTTCCCGCACACTGCGCACATGCTTTCGCATCAGTTCTTCGGCGGAAGTGGCATCTCTGTTTTCAATGGCTTCTAAAATCTGCTCGTGTTCTTTCACGGTCCTTTGAGCGCGCTCAGGAATCACGACAGTCCGCAATCGAATAATCTGCAGATGGGCATTTACCATATCCATCATATTTTTAAGCATTTGATTGTTACTGGCGCTGAGCAGTATCGCATGAAAATCTACTTCGGATCGGGTGTAATTGATCAAATCGCGATCCTTTTCAGGAAGGGCGCTTACTTTTTCGATGGCTTTCCTTAATTTTTCAAGCGTTTCCTCATCCATATTTTCAACCGCCAGGCGTGCCACCAGACCTTCGAGGACCTCCCGAATGAGCAGTATTTCCCGAACGTTGGTTTCGGTCAGATCAGATACGAATGCCCCGCGACGGGGAATAATTTTTACGATACCCTCATTTTCCAGACGACAAAGCGCCTCGCGTATGGGGGTTCTACTAACTTGAATTTCTTTGGCAATATGTTCCTCGTTGATTTTTTTCCCGGGTTCAATCTCCCGCAGGATAATCATATTTTTAATGATATCATAGGTTTGATCCCTTAAATTGGTGCTATCAACGGTTTTTTTCATCGGTCCCCGCAATTAATAATTTGTATATTGTATATCGTATATCGTATAATCTACTTTGGTTTAGATTGTCAAGTTTCAAATTAAGGGCTTCGCCGCCTCAATTGGAATGTTGGAATACTGGAAAAGTGGAATGATGGGTTTTTAAAAGAGAGGAACGAGAGCATCTGACAGTATTGTCTCTTGTTATTTTGGGGTGTTTCATAAAGTGAAAGTAGAAAACAGATGCCTTGCGAACATTATTCAGAAATATTGGCTTAACATTTGTTTAAAAACCGGCCGTTTTCCGCTTTTTAAACCCAACATTCCAGCATTCCATTATTCCATCATTCCATGTGGCATACGAAACCCGAGAGCCGCAAAAAAAATTAAAATTCCAACAGATTATAGATATTCCGAAATGTTGAGTTAGGTTTGCATCAGCCGTTCGGCCAGGCGGGATAGACGTTGCTGGGGTTTGGCATTATTTAGTGCTATGGACAATGCTTTTTGGGTTCCAATCAGAATAACCAATTTCTTGCCCCGGGTCATGGCTGTGTACAGGAGATTTCGCTGCAGCATGATAAAATGCTGAGTCATCATCGGTACAATCACCGCCGGATATTCGGACCCTTGGGATTTGTGAACCGAAATAGCATAGGCAATCGAAATTTCATCTAAATCCGACGGGTCATACTCCACAAGCCTGCCATAATAATCCACGGAAAGCCGGCCCTTTTTCTTATCAATCTGACGAATGGTGCCGATATCTCCGTTGAACACTTCTTTTTGATAGTTGTTTCTGAGGTGCATGACCTTATCGTCGGTTTTGAAAATATTCCCCATGGATTCCATTGATACAGGATTCGGATTTAATACCTCTTGAAGCAGCCGGTTGAGGTTAATCGTGCCGATCACCCCTTTATGCATCGGCGTTAACACTTGAAGATCGTGCACAGGATCGAAACCAAACCGCCGGGGCACCTCTGTCTGGCACAAATTAACAATTTTGGCGACGACCTGCTGCGGATCACTTTCTTCCAGAAAATAAAACTCCGATCCACCGTCAATATTTTCAATCGGCTCGACATCAAGCGATTCACCATTTCGGACCCGATGGGCATTAATTACAATGGGGCTTTCGTGGTCTTGTCTGAAAATTTTGTTAAGATAAAAAACCGGTATACAATCCGAATGGATAATGTCCGCCAGGACATTGCCGGGGCCAACGGAAGGCAATTGAAACACATCACCCACCAAAACAAGCACTGCGGAGGTCGGTAGGGCTTTAAGAAAATGATACATGAGTGCGGTGTCCACCATGGAGGCTTCATCCACAATCAACACATCTGCATCCAGGGGATTATCCTGGTTTCTGATAAATTGTCCATCCATGAAATTGTATCCCAGCAGTCGATGGATGGTGGTGGCCTTTCGGTGTGTCACCTCAGCCAGGCGTCGGGCGGCTCGCCCGGTTGGCGCGCTAAGCCTCACCTTTTTGCCGAGTGCTTCAAACACTGTGGCAATCGAACGCAATAGCGTTGTTTTGCCGGTTCCGGGCCCACCGCTAAGTATGGAAATTCGGTGGGAAAAAATCTGCTCCAGCACCTCAAGCTGATCATTTGAGAGGTTGATGGCAAGCTTTGTTTGAACTTCTGCAGATATCTGCTCGGTGTCTATGTTCACCGGCGTAAGAGGTACGGAAAGAAGGGCCTTGAGCCGGTTTGCAAGTCCGTTTTCCGCCAGATACAGCTCCTTAAGAAATATTGCTCGCGTTGGGGTTTCCGATTCAAGCGGTTCTACGACAATTTGTTTTGTATACTCGAGTTCATTTATGGCATCGCTGATGGCATTACGATCAATTTGAAACAAATTTTCGCAACGGGAAATCAAGTTTTCTTCCTCGGCAAAGGTATGGCCGTCATCTGCCAATTGAAAGATCAAATGCAGTATGGCCGCACGAATCCGATCCGGCTCTGCTTTGCCGATGTTCAATTTTCGAGCGATGGTATCGGCCACCACAAACCCGGTTCCCGGAAAATCATTCGCCAGCTGATAAGGCTCTGAGCGTAAGAAATCGACTGCATCGGGCCCATATGCTTTATAGATTTTCGCACACCATGATGTTTGCACACCCATTTCCTGTAAAAATTGCATCAAACCTCTAATGGCATGATGATCTCTCCAGACGTTGCAAATCATGGCGGCTTTGGTTTCACCGATACCATCAATCTCAAGCAGCCGCTCGGGATTCTTTTCGATGACGCTAAATGTTTCCGCACCGAATGCATTCACCAATCTCGCCGCCATGGAGGGTCCGATGCCTTTGATGGCTCCGGATTCCAGATACTTGTGAATTCCTTCGACAGTGGCAGGAATGGTAACGTCATAGGAATGGATTTTTAATTGTTGCCCGTATTTTGGATGCGTATGCCAGTGCCCCTGGACTTTAAGCGCTTCACCGGGACTAACCCCGGCCATGTGGCCGACAATGGTGATAGGGTTGCGGGACTGGCCGGTAGTTAATCTGGCCACCGTGTAATGGGTTTCTTTGTTGTGGTAAGTAATGTGCTCCAGATAACCCTCTAAGGTCGTGAGCGAAAAATTTTTGGTTTTTGTTGATCTCATATAACTATCTATAATTCACCGAAAAAGTAGGTATTAAATCCGAAGCACGCCTGATCTTATAAAATTGGCCTAAATCCGAAACAAATCTGAATACCAAATGATCAAAATTCAAAACTTGACAAAATCAAAAAAAGCAAATTTCCCCTCCCTTGGCGGGAGGGGATCAAGGGGAGGGGGATATAAATGGATGAAATTCAATTTTATTCACCCTCACCCGAACCCCTGGTCGCCTCTGGCACCGCCGAAGGCGGGTAAACCTCTCCCGTCAAGGGAGAGGGGACTATAGGATTTTTTGCAAGACCATTGAACTTGGATATTTTGAATTTCGAACCGCAGAAGTTTTATAAGAAAAAGACAAATATTTTTTACTTCGATATTCTATCCGCCTCCAGCGGATTCGGCGGTTCTGTGGTTTATCCTTTATTCGCTATGATCCATTGAGCGGCCTGATAAAGATCTTCTGCCACATAGTCGGGTAGGATTCCTTTTTTCGCTAAACGCTGGGCGGTATTTTTATGAATGCCTGTTTTGACCAGAACCGTATTCCCACAGCCGGCATTGTGCCCACATTCGATATCCCGGTGGCTGT
>JASFPE010000298.1:0-7325 GCA_050116155.1 Desulfobacterales bacterium | reverse complement strand
TGATGCAACCCTGAGTCTCGTTGAACAGATGCAATATGACGGGTTGTTTGCGTTTAAGTATTCAGACAGGCCCAATGCACCGGCGGCATATTATCCGGATAAGGTTTCGGAATCCCGGAAAAATGAAAGATTGCAGATCCTGCTGGCGATGCAGGATGTCATAACCCGTAAGAAAAACCAGGCACTGGTCGGATCCATCCAGGAAGTTCTGACCGATGGCCTGAGCAAGAAAGAAATATCCAGTAAATTGGCAGATAACCGTCAGCCCGTGCAGGCGACCGGGCGTACCTTTACAAACAAGATTGTAAATTTTTATCTTGATGGAGAGGCTGAAAGTTACCGTGATATTGGGACAGGCAATTTACTTGATGTTCGTATAGAAAAAGCATTTGCCCATTCGCTATGGGGTAAACCTATTTTTGCTGAACCCACAGCGATAAGGGTGAAAGGAGTTGACAGTTATGCTGCATAAGGTGAGTATCGCCGGACTGACAATGGACCCGGCCTCAAATACGCCAATAATAATTCTGAAATCTGAAGAGGATGATCAGGCAATACCCATATGGATCGGGTTGCTCGAGGCGACGTCTATCGCTTCGGCGCTTCAAAGTATTAAATATGAGCGCCCCATGACCCATGATCTATTTAAGAATTTTACAGATATGCTGGAGATCTCGATTGCAAAGGTTGAGGTCTGTGATCTGAAAGACAATACCTTTTTTGCCCGAATCTATTTTGTATCCAAAGGCCAAAATTTTGACATGGATGCACGTCCCAGTGATGCCATTGCCCTGGCGTTACGATATGATGCACCGATTTTTGTGGATGAATCGGTGATGAAAAAATCGAAAATGTCTGAAGGTGAAATGGAAGTTATGGATACCAGCGAAGAAGGCAAAAAATGGGCCGATTATCTTGAAAATCTGAACCCTGAAGATTTTGGAAAATTCAAGGTTTAGATCGGGCATCGGGCTCATCATTTCAGATAACTTCTCAACGTTTTGAAACCAATCTAAATATTTACTCTTCAGATGTTCTACTTTAACGTTTAAACAAGTCATTATAAAAAAGAGCGCCAGAGTCGACACGCTGGCGCTCTTTTTTTTATTTAGAATTTATCGAAATGAGGCGTATTCCGGAGATTTCAGGTGAAAAACCAATTGTTCATAACTTGTTCATAACTTCAAATCTATCTAAAATTCTTATAAATATTTTCGCTTGGGGCAAGCATCTGATTTTTAAATATCAATATTTCAATGCCAGGTTATTTCATTAAATTTCAGATTGATACGAATTGTTCAAAACTGTTCGGTTCCTAAAACAAAAATCCGCCATAATCCGATTTGACACCCGATGCCCAATAATGCAGTATAGTTTAAATTTTTTGGGCGGCGCTGGATTTTCATCATTTGGCTTCGAATTTCTTCGGGGCTTTTTTTCTTCATCTAATTATTTAATTCCCTATATATTGTGTTTGAAATATTGAGATATACAATATATTGTTGACATTGGTCAGGCAGTACGTTATATTTGTGTCCAACGAGCAATATCCATTCGTCCAAAAATACATTTGGAGATGAAACCATGTGCTCAATTTTAGTCATTGATGATGAAAAGGGAATTTTAACTGTCATTCGTGAAATATTAACCAAATGCGGTCACAGGGTTGAAATTGCTCAGAACGGATACGAAGGAATTCAGAAATTTGATGATGATAACTTTGACATGGTTATCACGGATATGCGAATGCCCGGTCTTGACGGGGAAGGTGTTGTAAAACATATTCGAAAATCGCAAAACAAATCGATCCCGGTTATTGGAATTTCCGGAACCCCATGGCTTCTTCAAAACAACGGCTTTGATCTTGTGTTACCGAAACCTTTCCAGCTCAAAGATCTGATAGACTCTGTTTCCCGCTTGATCCAGATTCCAGCCCGAACAGCCGCCAGCGTATAGCGATATTTCATGGATGCGCAAATTTTCCGTTTTCGTAAATAATTAGTTTTTTGCCGGATTGCAGGTGGGCGGTAACCCTCTTTTTTTCAGTATTCACAAAATCCCAGTGCAGGGCTGAATCGTTGTAGCCCAATTTTTGCTTGGCCCTTTTGGTGAGTTTCCGGGGGTCACCCGCAAAGGTGTCTGTGTAGGATGAACCCAGGGCAACATGGCAATTGCCGTATTTCCCGCCATAATTTTCATCAAAAAGCGTATTGGCCATAAAGGTATTGATTCTCGAAAAACGTTTATCCGTCAGGGAAAACTCTCCCAGTTTATTGGCCCCTTGATCCATTGACAGCTGTTTTTTAACAAAGGCTTCGCCTTCGCGCGCTTGTATCTGAATCGCACGGCCTTCTCTAAACTCCAGTCGAACCCCGCTGACGTAGTTTCCGCTGCGAAAAGAAGGCTGATCGGCGTAAAACACTCCGCTTGTTCCTCTCCAGTCCGGCGAAACAAATATTTCAAAGCTGGGTATATTTCGTCCGGATATACCTATCCATTTTCGCTGTTCCCCCGGAATAATTCGCAAATCAATATTTTCAGACTCGACATGAAAGTAATTTGCCTTCAGGCGGTTGAGCCATTTTTTAATGGATTGTGCTTTGCGATATATTTGCCGCCATTGGGCAATCGGAGAAGTTTTATTCAGAAAACAGGCGTTCACGATTTGGCGGGTATATTCTTGCATGGAAAGATTGGCATGGGTTGCCAATGCCTGGGTGGGATAAACACAAAGCGTCCAGCTGAAGTCTCCCTGGGTCTCGCGTCTGGTAAGGATGTCGCGCAATTGCTTTTGGGCCACCGTGGCTTTGCCAATTTTGCGCGGATCAATATCGCGCAGGTGGGTCAGCGATTCCGGCGCATACAGAAAAATGCTGCCGTTTAATTTTACCGACAGCGGTTTTTCACCGGGGGGCAAAAACGTCAACTGGCTGCCGGTCGAAAGGCTGTAAAAATTGTGCTCCATGGTTGGCGTAGCCAGCAGACGGTGGATCGGATGCAGGCCCATCTTCAGCAGTTTCGCCTGCAGTATTTCTGCCAGCCGTAAGGCAGGCAGGTTAAACCGAATGATCACGATATCGTTTTTTTGATATTTGGTCTTACGGGCGGTTTTCAAGCCCCACAACAAGACATCGGCATATCGATCCAATTGTTTTTCGGTGAGCACGGTTTAATTCTCCTTTTGCGCGTTATGCGTTACGTGTTGCCTGTTGCGTGTTGCGTGTTTCGGGTTCCGCGTTTTCGTGTTTTGTGTTTGGTTTTTAGTGTTTAGAAAATCCAAAATCAAGATGCCTTGCGCCTAACTATGTTTTATTTTTTTTAAATTCCACATTCCCAATTCTAAATTCCTGAATTCGCAATTCCCAGATTAGTTAATCTGACACCTGAAACCATGCCAGGAGCCAGAAACCAGCGACCAGTGACCAGCAGCACGGCTAATGATTATCTTTCAGGAAAAGGCGGTGATATTCTTCATTTGTTAAATGCTTCTTCAACAGCCGGGTGATTAAATCAAATATTTCCGAAAGCTCATCGTCCGAAAGGCGCGGCATCAACTGTTCCATGAGCGTATCGTCGCAAACTTTCTGAAGATAGCAAATCACTGTGTTTTCATCCGTTTTTCGGTCCGCTCCGAAACCCATCAACCCTTCATATGTTTCAACAAACGTATGTGAATGAATTCCCATTCTTACAATCCTTTAAATAAAATTGCATTTATATTTAATTTCGACGTCGGAAAAAGTTGAATTATCGACATTCAACTGATTGGGCTACCATAAATGAAAACAAATTCCTGGTCAATATCCATAACTTAAGGCGATGATGTTATCTGGTTTGATCAGATTGTAGAAAAAAATGGGAGAATCCTTTCCATTGAATTCTCCCAACTATCCTGTTTATCGATATAATATCGAAGCTTTTAGACAAGGGTCTGTAAATTAAAAAGCATTGGCAATATCACCTAAGATTTGAATCGAATATGGAGTTAATTCATAAGTGACAGGCCTGGCATTTTTTAACCATATAATAAAGGCGCCCATGGTTATGACTTTTCGCAATGAGCCATACAAATTCTTAAGAATTGCAGATATGGGCCCCTAACTCTCTTCCCGAATCTTGGCTATTTCCTGGTAACACTTGATTACGCGCTCGCCAACCAACCCAGCCAACTTTTTGTAAAAGCCCAGTCCAGTGCTCGGGTACTGCCTGAGTATGTTGTCCAGCTTGTTCTTGTCGATTTTGTAAAGCCTGCTAGCCTCTGCACACTGGACGGTAGCACTATAAGTTTTTCGGCCCGCTAAGCTAGACCAGCCGACTGCCTCGCCTGCTTTTATGGCGACGCACGTCGCCTGACTAGTGCCGGCCATGAAAAGATCGAGAGCACCGCTCTGCAGCACATAGAGATTATCAGCCGGATCGCCCTCGCTAAAAACCACCTCCCCTGAATTGTAAGACACGTCTTCCATAACCGATATAAGTTCCTCTACCACCTCATTGGCGATGTCACGAAAAAGATCAAACTCCTGGATAATCATAATGGCCTCCTTTATTCATGCTCAATTATCTACTAAGTGGATAAAAAATTAAAAACAAAAAGAATTTGATCATCAGGATGAGATTGAGATCAGCCTAAGATTCCAGTTCCAGAAATAGCTTGAACGAGCTGGAGATTACCATTGCGCTTCCGCACAATTCGAAGTGGTTGGGTAATAATGTTTTTATCTACTTTGAAGTGGTTTCATTGTCAAGAAATTGCTTAAAAGTGTTACGATGTAGTAATGAGGGGTGCGGGGAGGGCAGGGTAACTTGATATTATCACAGAATGGCGCCAGTTTTGAATGCCTATGTATAACAAAAAAGCACAGATCGCATTTAAGTTTCACAAGAAAAGTTCCGATAATTGGTTTAGCGATTCGTCACTCGCTAAATCTGCTTCAAAACTGCAGCATTGGTAATATGTCCAATGATAATACCGTGTATATCATGCCATTCTGTCTTCCGTCTGGACAGCGCGATTATAAAGCCCAGCGGATCAATGGTCAGGTGCTCGAAATGCCAGGAAATCTTTAAAGTCCATCCACCAGTTGAGGCCAATCGCAGAAAACACAAAAGAGTTAAAACACGAAACCTGATTTCCTATTTGTCATTTGATAAAACCGGAAAATTGATCTCTAATGGCCTGGGTATAGCTTTAGACGTCAGTCAGGGCGGAATATTACTCGAAACACCATATTCTATCAAAGCCGGACTAATTGTATTAGCGGCTACTGATCATGAAAACCATCTTTTCGAGGTAAAAGGTAATTTAAAACATTCCACAAAAGCATCCAATGGACTGTACCATTCCGGGATAGAAATTATTGGCATAGATGCCCGGGTGAAAGCATTCATTACGAAATTGATTAGAGAATATAATTATCAAGGATATAATCTGTTTATTACTATAGCTAAAAAGATGAATGAATTGAAATCATCGTCCCTTCCACACAAAACTGCAACTACCGGATAAAAGAGTTGTGTCCTCCGCCTTTTGAAGTTTTTATCCCTAATGTTAATTTTGAATTTGCCGATAATTATATTAAGTATATGGGTGCTGATTATCCTCTTTATTCATTAATGACCATTGCAATGAGCGGCTTAAACGCGCCGCAATTATCTAAGAATCGACATGCGGAATAAAAAGAAAAAAAGCGACCGAAAAGACGAACTTCTCGAAGCCAAGCGCCAATATTTGAAATTGAGATATAGAATTGAGATGTATGAACTCGAGCGCCATGAACCACCAGTAGAACTGGTGGCACGTGCTCGGATTGTCGGACGTCTGGCTGAAATTCCGGAAGAAGAGTTAAATTGCTTCTAATATTGTAATCTTTCCTTATCTTTCCCCAGAAAATCTATTACCACCCTAATTGATTAACTATTAACGAATAACTATTAACTCCCATTGACAGACATGTTTTAACAAAATACATAGGTGTATACAATCCATTGATGGGTTGAAAAAAATATGGCATCAGATGGATATATAAAATTACCTCTATTTCGGATTCTGTTTGCGGTGATCTTTAGCGCTGCCGTTGCAGGATTTCCCTCCCTACCGAGTGGAGCCGCCGAAACCTCAACAGCGCCGGAAGATGAGCTCACATTTCACCTTGAGCAGACCCGAAAGGGGCTAAGGCCACTGAAGCTGACGCAAGCGCCCAACATGACCGCGTCGGCTAAAATTTATTTAACCTTTTACGGGATATCTTTTAAGGGCATCCGGCATTACCTGGGAACCTTCACCTCCGGTTCGTATGATCTTGCCGCCCATATATTTCTGCCTCCAGATGCGAAGGCCACGGTTTTCTTGTTGCATGGATATCTTGACCACACCGGCACTTTAAAGCACCTCATTGACCTGTGCATAGGTCAGCGATATGCAGTGGCCATCTATGACCTGCCCGGACATGGGTTATCCAACGGGGCTTCCTGCTCGATTGACGATTTTTCCGAGTATGTATCGGTTTTTGACGATTTTCTGAAAATGTGCCGTTCCCAATTGCCCGGGCCCTACTATTTTGTCGGTCACAGCACAGGAGCTGCCATCGCCATTGATTATCTACACCGTGTTAACTCCAAGGCTTTTGACAAGGTTATTTATATTGCGCCGCTGGTACGTTCGGCCTGCTGGAAGATCTCAAAGGCCCATCATTACCTGGCAAAGCCGTTCATTAAAGCCGTTCCCCGTGTTTTTTTTGATAATTCCTCTGATCCGCAATTTAACCGCTTCTTAAAAGACGATCCGCTGCAGTGTAAGGAAATACCTCTAAAATGGGTAGAGGCGCTGTTTGACTGGAATGGACGCGTGGAAGGATTTAGGCTTATTTCTCGGCCGGTTTTGATATTGCAGGGCACCGATGACACGGTAGTTGATTGGAAATACAATATACCGTTTCTAAAGCAGAAAAATGCATCCGTAACCGTCAAATGGTTTCAGGATGCCCGCCATCACCTGGTGAACGAAAGCGCAGCGATTCGATCGGAAGTTTTAGATTCGGTAAAAAATTACTTTCAACGTTGACGCGAATATGCTGTCGGCGAGAAGCATGAAACTGATTCATGCGTTCATAAAATAACCGACATGAGATGAAATCGTTTCGATCGCGGCTGGAAGCCGCTCCCACAGTGCGGTGATTATCGGTGGGATCCCGCCGTGGCGGGAGAGAAATCAAGCATGTTGAGAGGCTTTTGTTCTTCTTAGTAATTCCTGCCTTAAGGGACATCTAGCACGGCTCGGATGGTTGAGGCCAATTGATTTTTAACCACCGGTTTCATCACAAATT
>JASFPE010000297.1:0-7326 GCA_050116155.1 Desulfobacterales bacterium | reverse complement strand
AGGCACATGGCAAAACAAATGAATACCTCAAACCCCACGGGTTGGGTGCCGAACCACTTGTGGGCAATGCCCTGTTTACACGCGAGTCTTGTCTCAGAGAAGATGTATACGGTGCCTGGCATCACACCGTCGACAGCCATCTGCGCCCGGACACCCTTTTGCGGGAAATGAAAGAATTTCTGGTTGACCGGGGCACCATCATCGAGGAAAACTGTGGCTTGCAAAGCTTTGGTTTAACCGCTGAGCGTATCGCCAGGGCCGTAACACATAGAGGTGAGTTCACCGCTGAAACCTACGTCCTGGCCACCGGCGCCTGGACCCCTCAGATCGCCAATCAGATCCGTTTAGCCATACCGATTCAGCCCGCTAAAGGCTATAGTATTACCATGGCAAGACCGCCGATGTGCCCGGAATTACCATGCTATCTGTATGAGAAAAGTGTGGTTGCCACACCCTGGCAAAGCGGTTTGCGCCTCGGCGGCACCCTGGAATTTTCCGGCTTGAATTCCATAATTTATGAAAAAAGAATTCAAAAATTGAAAACTGCCGCCAGCCAATACTTAAAAACACCGCTGGTGGAGCCGGCCGAAGAGCAGTGGGTCGGCATGCGCCCGATGACATATGACGACCTCCCGATCATCGATTGGGCACCCCGGCAAAACAATCTAATTCTGGCCACCGGACACGGCATGATGGGAATTTCCATGGCTCCCAGTACCGGAGCCCTGGTCACCGAGTTGATAACCGGTGCCGACCCGCATATCGACCCGGCACCGTATAGCATCAGGCGATTATCATCAAAATTTGCCTAAAGCCCCAGGCTTCCCCGCCGAATCAGGGAACACACTTCGGGCAAAAAGATAATTAATCGCTGAATGCATGTTAAACAATGAAAGCAAAAGAGATGCAATTTTTTCCGGATTTCAAACCACCAGCTTCCGAGTCGCCGCAGACGCTCTGGTTCGTCTACCAGGATCAAAAACTGATCGTCAAAATGAACAACGATGGTGTTCTAATTCCCAGTGCCGCGGTTTTGCAGCAGGCAAAGCTCGAACCGATTCGGAAGCAGTATCTCGGGGCCCTGGATGACCGGCCATGCTTTGCCGCCGAGTTGCCGCTGGAAGTCGGCATCCCCGATGGATGGATTTCCAGAGGTTTGCGGGAGCTTTTCGGATTGCTCGAAGACGAATTCATCTGGGTAGCCGGGCGGGCCAATCAACTGGTGGACTGGAATCAATCACACCTCTTTTGCGGACGCTGCGGCAATCCCACCGAAGATAAAACCGATGAGCGCGCAAAAATCTGTCATCAATGCGGTTTAATTAATTACCCGCGGCTGTCTCCGGCCATTATTGTGGCCGTGCGTAAAGGAAATCAACTGCTACTGGCACATAACAAACGATTTCGTGGTGGATACTACAGCGTGCTGGCCGGATTTGTGGAGCCGGGAGAAACCCTGGAGGACTGCGTCGGTCGCGAAGTTTATGAAGAAGTCAATATAAAGGTAAAAAATGTCCGCTATTTCGGCAGCCAGCCATGGCCGTTTCCCAATTCTCTGATGGTCGCATTTACGGCCGAATACGCCGGCGGCAGAATAAAGGTAAACAGAGACGAAATCATTGATGCCGCTTGGTTTCCCGCCGACAAACTGCCCAGCATCCCCCCAAAAATTACCATTGCCAGGGACCTCATCGACTGGTTCAGAACCAACCATTAGAAACCCTCCGAATGCCTCACCGAAAACGTCTTCCGATCCGGGAGACATTCAAGGTTAATCGGATATTGCCGATATTTTACACAAAGAAGCTAATTTTGTGTCTCATTTTTAATTTAAAAAACCAGGATTAGTTTAATAGTACATTTTTCCCAGAATGAAATTGGTTAAATCCCAAATCACAAGCACCAAATTACAAATAAATCCCAAATTCCAATGTTCCAATGACCAAAACAGCGCAGAATACAATGAATTAAATTGATTCGGCTGTCTGTGACGTGCTGAATTAGACCTGAGCCCTTCGGCCGTGACCTCAGGGTCGAACGGTTCAGACAAAAGGTAGCTCCCTGTGGAAAGTCAAAATTGTTTCGATCATTGGAGCTTGGAATTTGAGTATTGTTTGTTATTTGTGATTTGGTGCTTGGAATTTTCTATATTCTGGAACTCAACTATATTTAGATATCTAGTTTGGCTTTTTTAATGTATTAATGGGACACAACAACTTGAAATTTCTCCAAAAATGATTGGTTTCCCATGAAAGACGGAATCGGCCGCAAGGCGCTTAAATGTATATCTCGTTTGCGTTATCAAACGGACCTGAAGCTCACCCGCAAAATTAAATCCGTGCGCGGGGAACAATTTTACCAGCTCACCGGTTCCTGCAAATCCTGCGGAAAATGTTGCGAAACACCAATGATTCCTGTTTTCCCATTACTTTTTTTCTTTAAAAGCCTTCGGTGGGCAATTGTGACCTGGCATCGAATGGTTAACGGTTTCGAATTCTTGCAGGCCGATAGGCGTCAAAAATGTCTGGTATTTCGCTGCACCCACTGGAATCCGGTCACAAAATTCTGCGATAGTTATGAAAGCCGTCCCGGAATGTGCCGGGATTATCCCCGCAATTTGCTGGACTCACCTCATCCGGTTTTTCTGGAAGGATGCGGCTACGGGGCAAGGTTGAAAAAATCGACCCTGATGGATGCTGCCCTGACAGATGCCGGACTGCCTGATGATAAACTCCAGACCCTGAAACAGCAATTGTATGTAAATATACAAAATCCACCGCCCGCCAAATAATCAGCCCGCCGGGAAAGCCTATAATTGTATAGTTTTGTACAATTTGCCAGATTAATAATTTCAATGTATTAATATAACTAGTATTTCTGAGTTACTAATGAGTCCATGAAGTAACCGGCATTAGACGAATTCGTCCGATCGCGGCTGGAAGCCGCTCCCACATATTCATCATTGAACTATGGGATCCCGCCTTAGCGGGAGAGAAATCGATCATATCGAACAGCTTTCGTTCTACTCGGTAAAATGGCCATAAGAAAAAATGGAGGAAAATCACATTGACCATTTTAGGATTCAGCAGCAGTGCCACGTTGGGTGGTAATGTGGACCGCATGGTGAAATATGTTTTGGATAATAGCGGAAGACCATCTGAATTTATCAATCTCACCGAATTATCCTATTCACCGTGCCGTGCATGTGTTCAATTATGTGCCAAAGACAATTTGTGCAAGCTCGATGATGACCTTGAGCCTTATTATCCAAAGCTCATCCAGGCAGAGGCCGTCGTGCTGGGTACCCCATCTTATTTTGATAATTTAAATGGATTTATGGCGGTTTTCCTGGAACGGCTGTGGTCTTTCAGGCATCAACGCTTTCCACTGGAGGACAAACCCTTTGTGGTGGTAGCATCCGGAGGGGTGACGCCTCCTGATCAGCCCATCGACGCCGTAAAGCGACGGATGACCGCTTACAGGGCTGAGTTTTTCGGCGGAGTGGCCTTTTTTTCAACGATTATTCCATGCTTTAAATGCGGATACGGAACCGTTTGTGAAGTGGGCGCATCACAGACCGTTTACGGCACCGAAGGACGCCAAAATTTGAAGATCGGCAGAGATCTTTTTAAACGCTGGGAGGATACTGCCGAAGTCGTTCAGCAACTCGACAACGTGTGTCAAAAATTAAAGACGACCCTAGCATCATCATAATTCAGGCAAAGATAAATCAGCCTTATTTTGTATCCATCCGACGTCTCCTTCCCCCTTAAGAGACTGTGTCGTAATAGACAAAACGACATATTCTGCTGAATTCTCATTCCGGGCTCGACCCGGGCACGTAGTGAAGCTTTAGCGCTATACAGTGCTTTTTCTGATTTTTTGCTCCTGGATGCCGGATCAAGTCCGGCATGACGGGTAAAAATAAAACACCTGTTAAAATTATGACACCGCCTCTCAAGGGTAAAGGAAAATGTATTTTCGAATGGCCACCTTTCAGCCCAACCGGTTTTCATTATTCAAGATTACCTGCCAATATGATATACTGCTAGGTACTAACCCGGCTTTATTATGGAGGTATTGCTTTTATGACCTGTATCGTTCAGAAATACGGCGGCAGCAGCCTGGCGGAAGTGGACAAATTGCGCAAAATTGCCCGCTCAATTGCCGACATCAGGGGTCAAGATACCGATATCGCCGTGGTCGTGTCTGCCATGGGTAAGACTACCGACGAACTCGTGGCCATGGCCCGCGAAATCTCCCCCAAGCCGCCGCGGCGTGAAATGGACATGCTGCTTTCCACCGGGGAACGAATCACCATGTCTCTGCTG
The DNA here is from genome assembly GCA_050116155.1 of Desulfobacterales bacterium. Lineage (GTDB taxonomy): Bacteria > Desulfobacterota > Desulfobacteria > Desulfobacterales > JAHEIW01. Next base: position 2,995 of record JASFPE010000297.1, on the reverse strand, counting down.
TGCATGGCGCTGCACGAACTGGGTTTGGATGCGGTCTCGCTGACCGGTTCCCAGGCCGGCATTATCACCAACGACCGACACAACGATGCCCAGGTCATCGAGGTTCGTCCGTTTCGGGTACAGGATGAAATGGCCAAAGGTAAAGTTGTGATCATCGGCGGGTTTCAGGGAGTCAGCTACAAACGGGACATTACCACCCTGGGACGCGGTGGTTCTGATACCACCGCTGTGGCGCTGGCTGCCGCCCTGGATGCGGAACGCTGTGAGATTTACTCTGATGTGGACGGCGTCTACTCGGCCGATCCCTCCACCGTGGCCGGGGCTCAGCATTTGCCTGAAGTCTCCTATCCGGTGATGCAGGAAATGAGCACATCCGGAGCCAAAGTGCTGCATGCACACGCCGTGCAATTTGCCAAAGAAAAAAACATCGCCATTTATGCCCGCAGCACCTTCGATCCGGGTAAGGAAACCGTTATCCGCCGACTTACACCCGGCGCCATCACCGGTGTGCAGGCCGTCGTCAGCGAAAAACAGATCGAGCGCATCCGGCTGCGCGGCACCGACGTTTTGGCTCATTTTAAAAAGGCGGTCGCATACCTGGAGAGCGAACAGATTCCCATCAAAGAAGTGAATGTCACCGAGATCAGCACCGACGGAAACCAATCAACGGCGTCCTTTGTGGTCTCCACCCAGAATATTTTTGGCTGGCAGCAGATCAAGGCCTCGCTGATAGGCAACATCGGTGCGGGAATCGCTGTCGACAGCGACCTGGCAGCAATGTCCTTGATCGGTGAGGGGTTAAATCGTGATAATCAAACCCTGCTGCAGGTGTGTGACCTGATAGCCGACAACGCCATCCCCATCTTCGGCATCACCACAACCTCATTTCGAATTTCCCTGCTGGTGCCTCGCGACCAGATCAAAAAAAGCGTTCAACTCTGCCACAGCAACTGGGTGGCAAACAATCGCATCTAACAGCCCGTGTTGCGCGTTGCGGGTTGCGTGTCACGGGTTACGTGTCACGGGTTACGGGTTAGGTGTATGACCGTATTCCGCATTCCAAAAAGTAATGTGAGGTACCAATACTTGGTTTTCGCATGGGGATGATTTTGACAACTTGGGCGCTTTAGCTCTTGCAAACTACGAGCCTGTATCCCAAATCAAGACTTTGTTTTTCAAGCAAATGGCTATGTTCTTTATGCCATGCCCCGCTATTGATATCGTCTTGAAGTCTGTATAATCCTTCTTGAAAATCAGTTATACGAAAAAATGTAGATATGGCTTTCCTTACATTTGGATTGAGATACGCCTCTGGCCTTCTCCAGTATGCGCACATAAATCCATCGGTACAGTCATACGGAATCTCAACAGTTTCTACTGAAATACCTCCAAGTAACTGATCTAGTTCTTCTAACGTTGGAAATAGCTTTTCGTCGACACCTTTTATTTCAGGTATATATTCCTGGAGCCAAAAATCGCTGCCGTATCCAATCCAGGTTAAAAGCAAAATTTTATTTCTCGATACTCTTAGCATTTCTTGCAAACCCAGCGCAATATCTGGCCAATGATGAATGGTGAGTATGCCCATTGAAACGTCAAATCCATTGTCTCTAAATGGTAGATCTTCTGCAAAACCTTGTATCAATGTCGCTTTAGCTCTTTTCCTTTTGGCAATCATTTCATAAGACGGCTCTATGGCCACAACTTCGCAGTCTTCAGGTTCGTAGGATCCCATACCAGCCCCAACATTTAATACTCGCTGAGCCCCCTGAATATGCAATTGAATACGGGCTGCTATCTTCGGATCGGGCTTTCTATAATTTTTATATTGTTCTGCTATCAGGTCATAATCTACGGTCATTTTTTCTTGCCTAATTCTGAGGAGACATATCAAATTACGCTAAACTTTCGATATGTAGATGTAAACACAAAATTTGAGATCTCAAAAATCTAATCAAAGATTAAAACTGAAAAAGTTTAGATATTATTCAGTATATCTGCAATTTCGGCTCACCTGCGTTTTTTTATCTTAGCTAATCAATAAGGACTAAACTTAGCAAACAAAGTGCCTGTGGCATCAAAAAATTTTATGGAATTGCCTTCTTTTACTAGGAGAAAATATGATTTCGATCCCATGATTTTAAAATAAAACCTGTCACGCGAAAACCACCATTTTCCTTTATATTCTAATTCTTCGCTAACTGAAAACGAAAGTTCACCATCCCTGGAAAAGGATAAAACCAACGACTCCCCACCAGAAGTGAATATTCCATCGTTAGGGGCAATCCATTTATTTCTTTCCTCAAAGAGTTTTTTCATATCGTCATTTTTGAGTCGAACACCTTTTGATGCTTCAATAGCAGGTTCACCGCCAATTTCTTTTTCGCCTGCCGCTGAAAGGATGAGCCATAACAGCCGGCCGATATGGTGATTCGAAACCTGTCGACCTGATACATCGGTGTTGACCCGGTGAACGACAACCAGTTTTTTGTAGGGTAGCACAAAAACACGATGCCCTCCCCAGCCAGCTGCATAATAGCTGTGCTCTTTAACACATACATTAGCTATCAACCCTTTATTAACACCAGTCCACCACATGTATCCATAGCCGCCGTCATTGCCGGTATTTGAGTGGCTGGCCGTGCTTTCATGAACCCAGGCAGAAGAGATAATCTGCCTGTTTCGCCACCGACCTTCACGCAGGAACAAAAGACCGAAGCGGGCAAGATCCCGCGCACTCATTCGAAAGAGATAATATCGATGCCTCGACAACGGGGCATTTTTATAATCAGCATGGCTTAAATAACGACAATTGCTTACGTCAAAATCCTCCATCTGGAGAGGTTTGGCAAAGCGTATATCGAACTCTTTGAATATCTTCGTATCTGTTTCCTGCTCAAAAATAGTTCCAAGAGCATTGAAGTCCCAGTTGTTATAATACCAGAAAGTGCCCGGGCTGTGGCTATTGCGCTTCGGCCGCATAGCCCTCATTCCC
>JASFPE010000296.1:0-7360 GCA_050116155.1 Desulfobacterales bacterium | reverse complement strand
ACCCCGTCTGGGTGATTGCCGATCAGATCGATTGCCGGATTCTCAACGTTACCTTTCAACTCATCGGGCAGGCCCGAAAATTGGCTGATGAATTGCAAACTCGCGTGGAGGCGGTTTTACTGGGCGACAATATCCTCGAACAGCCCCAGGAACTGATTGCCGCCGGCGCCGATAGGGTGTACCTGGGAAATTCGCCGGATCTTTCTTTTTATCAATCCGAACTTTATACTGAAATCATCGTCAAACTTGCCCGGGAGCGGCAGCCGCAGATCATGCTGCTTGGATCCACCTCGATGGGAAGGGAGCTGGCCCCGTTGGTTGCGGCCCGATTGAAAACCGGTTTGACCGCCCACTGCATCGATCTGGTGCTTGACGAGAATGGAATTTTAGAACAAAAAATACCCGCCTATGGCGGATTGCTTTCGATTATCTGCCCGGAGAAAAGGCCGCAGATGGCGACCGTTGCCGGCGGAGTCTTCCCCAAGCCTGAAATGAATGCCGACCGGACAGGCGAGGTCGTTCAATTGGAGATTCCCGGTGATCTCCCGGGATGCATCGAAATCCTGGAGATTGTGCGTGAAGAAACGGAAGGAGTGCCGCTGGAATCGGCACCGATTGTTGTTGCCGGAGGGGCAGGCGCCGGCGATGCGAATGGCTGGATGCAAATTGCGGATTTGGCCGATATTCTGAATGCCGCCGTGGGTTGCACCCGTCCGGCAGTTGATGAAGGCTGGGCTGATCTGGAAACAATGATTGGGCAAAGCGGAAAAATGGTGAGCCCGGAATGCTATATCGGCGTTGGGTTATCCGGTGAATTGCAACATATGGTCGGAATTGTCGGTTCTCAAATTATGATCGCAATCAATAATGATGCCAAATCCCCGGTGTTTGAACAGGTGGATTTCGGTGTTGTCGACGATTGCCGGGAATTTATACCGATATTGATAGAAAAAATAAGGGCATATCAAGAAAAGCAGGTTACCTGCTGAAAAAGCTTCAAGCTTCAGGGTTTTAATATCTTTTAATTTCTAAATCCCTGAATCCCTCAATTGTTTTTTCCGCATTCCGAATTGGATTTCCTCAATCAGTATTATTCTGACCAAAAAAATGAACGGTATCCATAAGGTGAGTTCTTTTCATTTTTTTCTTGCATTTGTTAGCGGGCATATGGCATAAGCAATAGCATCGTGACATCTGTTGGTTTAAAACTTGGATAGCATTGGAAAATTTAACAGAAAGGAGAAAGTCACAACGACTAATTTTTCACAAACATAATCCAAATCCGCTGGATCATCATCCAGTCTTTGAAAGGAGGAATTGCCTATGTCTAAACTAAAGGAATTAGAGCAATTGTTCACCGAAGGCAAAATAACTCGCCGCGAGTTTATCGGACGTGTGTCTGCTCTGGGTCTGATGGCTGCGGTCTCTCCGGCCCTGTTGAGCACCAAGGCAGAAGCCGCAGCGCCCAAACGCGGCGGCCGGGTGATCATCGGATCTGCCGGCGGTTCGACGACCGACTCCATGGACCCCGGAACGCTGGCCCACACCATGCCGCAGACCATCAGTCAGTGCATCCGCAGCCAACTCGTTGAAATTAACTACAAGGGAGAAGCCATCCCCGAACTGGCCGAAAGCTGGGAGGCCTCACCGGATGCGGCAACCTGGACCTTCAAGTTGCGCAAAGGTGTGGAGTTTCACAACGGCAAGACCATAGACGCCGATGATGTAGTGTATTCCTTCAATGAACACCGTGGACCGGACACTAAATCGGCGGCCAAAGGCATTGTAACGCCGGTCACAGACATCAAGGCCGATGGCAAGCACACGGTGGTATTCACGCTAAAAGAAGGAGACGCCGACTTTCCCTTTATCGCCAGCGATTATCACATCCCGATTATACCCAAGGACACCAAAGGCAAAGAATATGAGAAGGGTGTGGGTACCGGTCCGTTTATTTTACAGGCCTGGGAACCCGGTGTTCGGTTTTTCGGAAAGCGTAACCCGAACTACTTCAAATCCGGCCGTCCATACTTCGACGAGGTGGAGGTTTTGCATATTGCGGACGTCAATGCGCGAACCAATGCATTGAAGACCGGCCAGATTCATGTGATGAACCGCTGTGAGCCCAAAACCCTTCATCTGCTGGAACGAGCCCCCGGCGTTCAGGTCCTGAAGCTGGAAGGTGCCCGGCATTACACCATCCCCATGCTGACCACCATCAAACCCTATGACAACAACGATGTCCGCCTGGGACTCAAATACGCCATTGATCGCGAACAGATGGTGAAACAGATTTTACGCGGTTACGGCTATCCCGGCAACGACCACCCCATCCCCAGGATCAACCAATTTTATGCCAAAGAACTGCCGCAGCGAAAGTATGACCCGGAGAAGGCCAAGTTTCATCTGAAAAAGGCCGGGTTTCTGGATCATGAGTTCAAGCTGCATGCTGCCGATGCCGCCTTCCCGGGCGCCGTGGACGCTTCTGTTTTGATCCAGGAATCGGCCGCCAAAGCCGGTATCAAGATCAAAGTCGTGCGTGAGCCGGATGACGGCTACTGGGAAAATGTCTGGATCAAGAAAGAATGGGTCCAATGCTACTGGAGCGGACGCGCAACCTGTAACTGGATGTTTACAACAGCCTATACGGATGATGCCAACTGGAACGACACCCTGTGGAAACACGATAAATTCAACCAGCTAGTCAGAGCGGCGCGGGCAGAACTCGACCAGAAAAAACGGCGTGAGATGTACGTTGAATGCCAGAGAATTATCAGCGACGAAGGTGCCACTCCCGTTCCGGCATTTGCAATGCAGCTTTCGGCCGCCAGCAAAAAGATGGGGTTTGAAAACCCGGCGGCAAACTGGGAGTTTGACGGCTTTAGACTGTCAGAGCGCTGGTGGTTTGCGTAATTCGGAACCTCTGATTAACAAGATCGTTCCTGAACAACTCGGAATGAAGCCGCTTCAGCTGCTTTCCCAAGGGGAGAGCCGCTGAAGCGGCAAACCACAACTTGTCCTACAATAACCATAGGTTGGAAAAAAATGAAAGATATACTCAACATGGTAACCAAACGTCTAGCGTTGGGGATACTGACCATTATCGTCATTTCTGTTCTTATTTTCGTGGGCGTGGAGGCACTGCCGGGCGATCTGGCGACGGCCATCCTGGGGCAGGAGGCAACGCCGGAGACTGTTGCCGCATTTCGTAAGGAACTGAAACTAGATCTGCCACCGCACGTCCGTTATTTCGCCTGGCTGGGCGATTTTCTGAAGGGTGAGCTCGGCACCTCCCTGGCCAATAAACGTCCCGTGGCCGAGTTAATTGGCTGGCGTTTTGCCAACACGATATTTTTGGCGTCCACGGCAGCAGTAATATCGGTGCCGATCGCAATTCTGCTCGGCCTTCTTGCGGCGCTTTACCGCGGCAGCTGGTTTGACAATCTCATTTCCACGAGCACGCTCAGCGCGATTTCCTTCCCGGAATTCTTTATCGCCTACATTCTGATCGCCTTGCTCTCGGTTCAAATAATTCTCTTTCCCAGTATTTCCAACATAAATGATCAAATGTCGTTTTGGGCCAAAATTCATGCAATTATTCTTCCCAGCCTGACGCTTACGTTTATCGTAACCGCTCACATGATGCGTCAGACGCGAGCAGCGATCATCAATATCCTGGCCAGCCCGTTTATCGAGATGGCCCAGTTAAAAGGTTTAAAGCGAATGCGGGTCATTGTTCTGCATGCATTTCCGAATGCCCTTTCGCCGGTTATTAATGTGGTCGCTCTTAACCTGGCCTATCTTGTTGTGGGCGTTGTGATCGTTGAGGTGGTATTTGTCTACCCGGGGTTGGGGCAGCTGCTGGTGGACTCCGTATCGAAACGTGACATTCCCGTTGTTCAGGCGAGCGGTCTTATTTTTGCCGCTGTTTATGTCTCGCTTAATCTTTTAGCTGATATCCTGTCAATTCTCAGCAACCCCAGGTTGCTGCATCCAAGATAAATTGATGCATCCAAGATAAAAATAAGGAGAATAATTTAGATGGTATTCTTCAAATTACTCAGACAATCACCGCTAAGCGCTCGCATCGGACTTGCAATGATATTGATTAATGTCTTTGCAGCCATATTTGCTCCGGTTATCGCCCCTTATACGGAAACGGAAGTTGTTGGCGATGTTTGGCTTCCTATGAGCACAGATCATTGGCTGGGCACAGATCATCTCGGAAGGGATATGTTTACGCGTCTGATGTACGGCGCCCGGAATACAATAGCGATAGCGTTTATCACAACACTGCTTTCATTCTTTTTAGGCGCTCTTATCGGGTTTTTTGCGGCAACGCTCGGCGGCTGGACTGATCTGAGTCTAAGCCGCGTTGTCGACATTTTGATGGCTTTTCCCACACTTATTTTTGCATTAATAGTCCTGTCGGTGGTCGGGACGTCCATAGGTGCTTTAATATTGGTGATCGCGGTGCTCGACTCTACGCGGGTTTTTCGCTTGTCGAGGGCCGTAGCTATGGACATTACAGTCATGGAGTACGTTGAAGCGGCTAGGCTGCGGGGTGAAGGCATCTGGTGGATCATGCGCCGTGAAATTCTTCCAAATGCCCTGCCGCCGCTGGTTGCGGAATTCGGCCTGCGTTTCTGTTTCGTATTTTTATTCATTGCCGCTCTAAGTTTCCTGGGTTTGGGTATTCAACCCCCCACGGCGGATTGGGGAGGCATGGTAAGGGAAAATGCAGGGGCGATCACCTTCGGCATATTTATCCCGCTATGGCCGGCCGGTGCAATCGCGTTCTTGACGGTAGGGGTCAACTTAATTGTTGACTGGTTTCTGAAGATCGCCAGTGGATTGAAAGATTAACATTAACTCCGCGTGAGGTAGGTTACCAATGACCCATCTACTTAGTATGAAAAAAATAGAGATAGAAGGCTTCAGTTCTGAGGAAGAGCGATGGATGCCGATCATCAATGGCCTCGACCTCACTCTGGACAGAGGCGAAGTTCTCGGTCTGATAGGGGAATCCGGCGCAGGGAAATCGACCCTCGGGCTGGCTTCCATGGTTTACACCCGGGGGGGCTGCCGAATTTCCTCCGGTTCGATTGTCTTTGACGGCATGGAACTGTTTGGTGCGGATGAAGAGGACTTAAGAAAAATCAGAGGCGTGCGTATTGCCTATGTTGCCCAGAGTGCAGCGGCCTCATTTAATCCGGCCCATCGGCTCATAAAACAGTATGCCGAGGCACCGATTCAACACGGCAAGATGAATTTTCACGAGGCCGAAGAAAAAGCCGTAGACATATATCGACGTCTGCTGTTGCCGGATCCTGAAGGCATTGGTTACCGTTATCCCCACCAGGTCTCCGGAGGACAACTGCAGCGCGCCATGGTGGCCATGGCGATGGCCTGCACCCCGGATATCATTATCTTTGATGAGCCCACGACGGCCTTGGATGTTACTACTCAAATCGAGGTTCTGGCAGCCATCAAGAAAATAACCAAGGAATTTAACACGGCAGCCATCTATATTACCCACGATCTGGCCGTGGTAGCTCAGTTAGCCAACCGTATCATGGTGTTGAGATACGGCGATCTGGTCGAAGAAAATAATGCCAGGGAATTGATGGCCAATCCAAAAGAGGAATATACCAGAGCATTGCTTTCGGTCCGTACACTCAGGGAGGAAAGGGATCTTTCCGCCACGGAACATGATGTTGTTCTGGAAGTTGAAAACGTGTCGGCCAGTTACACTGGAAAAGCAGATGACAAGGTGCTTGAAGACATCAATCTTAAAGTCAGACGCGCCAGAACTGTCGCGCTGGTCGGCGAATCCGGCAGCGGTAAAAGCACCCTGGCACGGGTGATTACGGGTCTGCTGCCGCCGCTTGAAGGGAAGGTCATCTATGGCGGGGAGGAACTGCCACCGGCTTTAAAATCACGCGACCGAACTACGCTCAGAATAATGCAAATGATTTATCAAATGCCGGATACGGCCCTGAATCCCAGACACAAGATAAGGGACGCCCTGGGACGTCCTCTCACCTTTTACTTTCATAAGCGCGGCAAAGAAAGAGATCAGAGGGTTAGAGAACTTCTGGAAATGATCGAATTAGCCCCAAATAAATATATAGATCGCCTACCAGCGGAACTGTCAGGGGGCGAAAAGCAGAGGGTCTGCATTGCCCGCGCCCTGGCTGCCGAGCCCGACCTGATTATCTGTGATGAACCGACATCGGCCTTGGACCAGCTGGTTGCCGAGGGTATATTGAAGCTGCTTCAGGATCTGCAAAACGAACTTCACGTATCTTATCTTTTTATTACCCATGATCTGGCAACCGTTAAGGCCATATCCGATGAGATTGTCGTCATGCTGCGAGGCAGAATTGTTGAACAGGGCGTGAAAAAAGATGTTCTGGCTCCGCCGCACCATGAGTATACGGAACTGTTGCTGTCTTCCGTTCCGGAAATGGATCCGGATTGGCTGGACAATGTTCTGGAGGAGCGCAAGCGTAAAGGAATCGTGATGCGGGAAGTTGCGCAAGACTGATTAATCAGATCGTAATTTGGGGCGGTAAGCGATACGAATGTTTACCGCCCTTTTTTTCACCTAAATTCTGACCCCCAGCAGGCCGGAATTGACTATTCAATATTGTCATCCCGGACTTGATCCGTGGTTCGACAGGCTCACCACCCTGAGCAAAGTCGAAGGGGAATCCATCGCGATTGCATCACCTTATTTTACCTGGATGCCGGGTCAAGCCCGGCATGACATTGTCGAAACCAAGATTTCAGGCAATTATAACACAATTTTTTAAACATCAAGAATTATATGCCAAAATGGAGAGTTATATGAACAAGTTGACGATGCATGATCGCGTTATGGCTGTTCTTGAGCATAGAAAGCCAGATCGTCTGCCATTCATAGATCGCATGGAAATCTGGTTCAAGAGCAAATGTCAGGATGAAACTCTCCCAGCACAATTCAAAGGAATGTCTTTGAACAAAATCCATCAAGCCGTCGGAATTGGCCGCCAGAAGTTTACGGCCCCCTATGCTTTCAAGTTACACGGGGTCGAGGTGATTTATACCTTCGAAGATGAGGTCATTTATCGAGAATCCGATCCCCTAACGGAATATTTCCCGGCCCAATGGGCACCCGATCAGGTACCCCGTGACAAAGCCGGTACGACCGTCATCGAGTATATTTCACCGGTTGGCAAGCTGAGCCTCGCCTATGAGGTTGCCGAGAGCATGGTTGCCATGAGCGGCATAGAGCCCTATTTAACGCAACATCTGATCAAAGCAGAAGAGGATTATCGAATTGCTGAGCATATCATCGAACACACGGAGATCGTCC
>JASFPE010000295.1:0-7397 GCA_050116155.1 Desulfobacterales bacterium | reverse complement strand
CGCGCTTAAAATGTTTGGCTGTTGCCGGTGGAGCAAACAATCAACTGGCCGAGCCTGCTGATGCCGAAAGGCTGTCGGGCAGACAAATATTGTACGCCCCGGATTATGCCATCAACATCGGGGGCGCGATGGCAATCATTGGGATGGAAACCATGGGATGGTCTCAGGACGAAGCCAACCATCATGTCGCTTCGGTACGGCAAACACTACAACACATTTTTACCATCGCAAAGGCGGAAGGGATCAACACCGATGTGGCAGCACGCCGCATTGCCAGATCGCGGTTGTTTGGAAAGGGCGAAAAATGACACAGGTATCCGTAAGATTCTTGGGCAGCGGTGATGCCTTCGGAAGCGGTGGTAGATTGCAAACCTGTATCTACGTGAAGTCTGAGGCAGCCAAATTTCTCATCGATTGCGGGGCTTCTTCCTTGATTTCAATGAAACAATATGGTGTAAGCCTGCTGGACGTGGAGACAATTTTGATTTCACATTTGCATGGCGATCACTTTGCCGGGATTCCATTTTTCATCCTCGACTCACAACTAATTTCACGCCGAATCGATCCGTTAATCATTGCCGGACCACCGGGTCTGGAGGAGCGGATCCGCAATGCCATGGAGGTCATGTTTCCGGGATCTTCCAAAGTGAAACAAAAATATGAGATTGTCTATCGCGAGCTTCCGGAAGGCATTCCTGTAACCATTGGAGAACTGGGGGTTACGGGGACGCAGGTGGTTCACGGCAGCGGAGCTCCATCCTATGCGCTGCGCGTGGCGTGCGCCGGAAAAACGATTGTTTATACTGGCGATACGGAATGGACCGATCGCCTGATCGAAGTTGCCCGCGGAGTGGATCTGTTCATTGCTGAGTCCTATTATTATGAGAAAAAGATGAAAAACCATTTGAATTATCGGACACTGCTGGAACGACGCCAGGAGTTGCAATGCAAACAGATAATTCTTACACATATGAGTGATGACATGCTGGGACGCCTGGACAGCCTTGAAATTGATTATGCCCAGGACGGAACGGAGATAATTTTGTAGCATAAGCCGGATAAGCTGGAAAAATCAGGCTTGTATTCCATTATCCTGTAATCGTCAATATTCAGCATACTGGAATGCTGGAATAATGGAACATTGGAATATTGGGTAATAAATTCGCAATGAGATTTAAATTTCTAAATAAAAATTCAGTCATCGGCTTTCTAATTGGAGCGCTGATCTGCGCTTTAATAATTACCGTCGGGATATATGTATATATTCAAAAACAAATGAATGAACTCAGTATGCCCGCTGGCGCAATACAGCTTTCGCCGCCAGAAATACCGGTTGAAACCAGGGTTAACCTGAATTGGAATCTCAAGACATTAAGCGGCACGCGGATCAACCTGGAGAATGAATATGAGGATAAAGTCATCTTTATCAATTTCTGGGCCACATGGTGCCCGCCCTGTATCGCGGAAATGCCTTCCATTGAAAAACTGTATCAGAAATTTAAGGACCGCATCGGCTTTGCCTGTATTTCAAATGAATCGTTGAGTACCATCAAGGAATATACAACCAGGAATAAGTATTCGTTTACCATGTACCAGAGTAAAATGGACGTCCCAAAAGAATTCAACCTTACCATTATTCCGGCAACCTTTATCATTTCCCGTGACAGAATCATTGCCTTTAAGCATGAGGGTCCCGCGGATTGGAGCCATCAAAAGGTGATTGAATACCTGGAGGCACTTATCGATCAACCAGCCGAATCGAGCTAAAGCTCGATTCGGTGTTATTCGTTATTCGTTATTGGTTATTGGTTTTTATATATCTAATGTCGAAAATACATCTGGCTGAAGGTGCGTTTATGACTGAACCTAAAACGAACTCTTCTGATCTGAGTTTTATCCCCCTGACCAAAGAACGATGGTCTGATTTTGAAACCCTATTTGGCGTGCGGGGCGCCTGTGGTGGATGCTGGTGTATGCTCTGGCGTCTTACCCGTTCAGAATTTGAACGCCAAAAAGGTGAAAAGAATAAGCAGGCCATGAAAACCATTGTGGAATCCGGGGAGGTTCCCGGAATCCTGGCGCTTTCGCAGGGGCAGGCAATCGGCTGGTGTTCGGTGGCTCCCCGGGAGCATTTTCCTGCACTGGACCGCTCGCGAATTAACAAAAGAATTGATGATCAGCCGGTATGGTCGATAACCTGTTTTTTCATAGAAAAGAACCACCGTGAGAAAGGTTTGAGTATCCAGCTAATAAAAGCTGCGATGGCGTATGTGAAAAAACAGGGGGGTAAGATTCTGGAAGCCTATCCAATAGAGCCCAAAAAGGAACGTGCCCCTGCTGTCTTTGTTTGGACGGGTCTTGCAGCAGCATTTCAGAAAGCAGGGTTTGTCGAATGTGCACGACGCTCTGAGACCCGGCCGATAATGCGTTACTATATCTAGAAGCTATCTCAAAAATGTCTTTTGGCCTCCCGCCTTTTTCGGCGGGATTGGTGCCGCGATCTTGAGCCAAAATCCTATTTTGAGATAGCTTCTCATAGACAAAATACATCAATCCAGGTTAGGACTTGAAAACGATGAATGAAATAATCCCGAAAGCAAAAGCCTCTCAAATTCTACTGACCATTGCCGCTTTTGTAATTGTGGTGGCCGGCATGCGGGCTTCGGTGGACATCCTGGTACCGTTTCTGCTGGCGGCCTTTATTGCCATAATCAGTGCCCCGCCGTTGTTCTGGCTACAAAGAAAAGGACTGCCGGGCTGGTTGGCGCTTTTAGTTGTCATCTCGAGCATCTTTACCATCGGCTTTTTGATGGCCTGGCTGGTGGGGTCATCGGTCAAGGATTTTTCCAACGATCTTCCGGTTTACGAAGAAAAGCTCAGGCAACAGACCACCGTGATATTAAGCTGGCTTACCAAGCTGGGTGTGGACACATCCAATCTGGGGTTAACGGAAATCTTCAATCCGGGAGCAGCCATGAAACTGGTTGCCACCGGATTGAACAGCCTCGGTAATGTGCTGGCCAACGGCTTTTTACTTGCCATGACCGTAATTTTTATGCTGCTGGAGGCCACCAGTATTCCGAACAAGCTTCGCTCCATCGTCGGCGACCGCGCTTCGTCAATGACACCTTTCGAGAATTTTATCAACAATGTCAAAAATTATATGGCCATCAAAACCTTGGTCAGCCTCGGCACGGGGATTCTGGTAACCATCTGGATTTTCATCATGGGCGTCGATTACCCTTTGCTGTGGGGTATGCTGGCATTTGCCCTGAATTATGTTCCCAATATCGGCTCTATCATTGCGGCGGTGCCGCCGGTGCTGCTGGCCGTCATTCAGGTGGGTTTTTTTAAGGCGATGATCATTGCGGTCGGATTTATGGTGATTAATGTGGTGATCGGCAGCGTAATCGAACCCCGCTTCATGGGCCGCGGCTTGGGTCTATCGACGCTGGTTGTATTTCTTTCCCTTTTGTTCTGGGGCTGGGTGCTGGGCCCGGTGGGAATGCTGCTTTCCGTGCCGTTGACCATCACTGCCAAAATCGCGTTGGACAGCCGCGAAGAATCGCGCTGGATCGCTGTTTTGCTCGGACCGGAAAGCGGCACTGAAAATTTACCCAAAGATTCTGACGCGTTAGCGGCTGACAAGAATGAAACAGTTGAATAAATCAAGGCCAAGGTACGCGCGATAAATAAAATCCCAAATTACAAGCACCAAATTACAAATAAATCTCAAATTTCAATGCCCAATGTCCGAAAAGTTTGAGATTTTGAATTTCGGTCATTGTTATTTGTTTGATATTTGATGCTTGTGATTTGGAATTTACGTTACTCTATCAACAGTTACCTGCAGAGAAACTGCTCTCTGGCTTTGACCCTAAGAATTGTTTGATACTTTAAATGGCGCCCATCGAAATTTTGGAAAATTTGTTTTTTATTGAAAGAGGCTATCTGAACGCAAACCATTTTGTTTGTCGTTCCCCAAACCAGGTATTAATAGATACGGCTTATATTGGCGACATTAAGGAAACCGAGCAGCGCCTGAACGCATTGGGAGTTGATCTTGCAGATACCCGCCTCATCATCAGCACCCATAGCCACTGCGATCATATCGGTGCCAACAAATACATTCAGGACAAATCCGGCTGCGACATTGCCATGCACAAGATTGGAAAACATTTCATCGACACCCACGACGACTGGGCCACATGGTGGAAGTATTACAATCAAGAGGCTGAGTTTTTCAATGTAACTCACGAACTGAATGACGGGGACATCATCGAAGTCGGACCTCATCGTTTCCAGGTAATTTATACTCCCGGTCATGCCTCCGACGGCATCGCGCTATTCAATGAAGACAAAAAAATCCTGATCTCATCGGATAGCCTCTGGGAAAATGATATGCCCGCAATGACGGTGCGAATAGAAGGCAGCACCGCACTGTTCAGAGCGCAGGATTCTTTGGAAAAGATTCAGGCTCTCGGTGCCCGAATCGTTTATCCCGGACACGGCAAACCATTTACATCCGTCAACGATGCCATCGCTAAGAGTCAGAAAAGAATCCAAACGTACTTAAAAAACAGAGAAGACATCGGTTTAGATCAGATAAAAAGGATAAGCATTTATACCCTGCTTTTGCACAAAGGCTTTAATCAGAATTTGTTCTTTGAACACCTAATGCAAACCCATTGGTATAAAGAATCCGTGGAATTGTATTTTAACGGCGATTACCGGGGCATATATGACAGGGTTATGGAGGATTTTATAAGCCGCGGAATCGTAAAAACGATAAATGGTAACCTTGTCACCACCGTCAAGCCCTAAAATCATTTCCAGAAGGCGAAATGATTCAATTTTGGATTGCGGATTGCGGATTTAAGAATTAAATAGACAGAGGGAATCAATTGAAGGATTCATGGAGATCTTATGAATGCTTTAGGTTAGAGGTTTGAGGCGGAAAATTAAAGAATACAAATCGAGAGCTTTTGGAATTGAGAGACTCTAATTCGGAGATCCTTTTGCCTCCAACCTCCAACCTCAAACCTATGACATAATTAATCCTGAACCATAACACCCGAAACCCTACACCTGACATACTGATCTTAATTATTTGATATGAAGAATGTCCTTTCCAACACTGTTGAAGAAATTATTTTACGTCACGATTCCCGCGGGATGACCCGGGTACGCAAACATCTGGAATCGGGGTATTGCCAGAGAGCCACCCGGTTAATCCTGGATAATCCGGGAGTAATATTGATCGGTACCGGATTTCCTGTAGCGGGAAGTTTTGAAAGTGATGGACCTATCGGTGCCATCGCTTTATATCAGGTTCTTCTGCACCTTAATTATCAACCCACCATGGTTTGCGCCCCGCCTATCTCAAAAATTATGTCCCGGAGCTTTGAGACCTACGAATTGGCTATTGTCGGATGGAATGAAAGTAAAAAAGCTGTACAGTGCGCACTAGAAAAATTGAAACCTTCTCTGGTTATTTCGGTAGAGCGTCCGGGAGTCACGAAAAATAGACGATACTACAATATGCACGGAGAAGACATCACCAAGTTTACGGCAAAATTTGACCTGTTTTTTAAATACGGCAACTGCCCGACCATTGCCTTTGGGGATGGCGGCAATGAAATCGGCATGGGCAATGTGCATGATGTGCTGACGGCCATGGATATTGTTCCTTCGACGACCACCTGTGATGAGCTTGTGATTTCGACTGTATCAAACTGGGGGGTTTACGGCGTGATCGCGCTCATGAGCCATCATCTCCAAAAAGATTTATTTGACCTGATTAATACCGAAGCCATCGCAAACTATCTGGTGGAAAATGGCTGCGTGGATGGAGTCACCAACCGCCAGGAACTCAGCGAAGACGGTTTTCCGATAGCGGTGGGTATATCCATTATTAAAAAGCTACGAAATATAATATAAATTAGAACCTATCTCAAAAAAGCGTCTAAGTGCCCATGGCGGCGTTGCGGAGCGGCTCAAAATGCTCACATACTACCGCGTATGCTCCGCTTTTGATCCGCCCCGCGCCTTGTCCTGAACCCTTAGTCACATTTTTGAGATAGGTTCTAGATAATTCAGCACCCAATAGCAAACCCTGGTTAGTCTCTTTCTCCCGTGGCCGTTGCGCCTGAGATTTATTCACACAGACCCACCCAGGCAGGCGGACCGCCGGCGTTGTTGTCGATATGATAGGCACCGGAAGTAAAGCGTCCCTGATCATTTCCGGCAGGGCCTTCGAACCCAACCAGCCGGTGAACATTTTTCAACCTCCTTTTGTGGACAGATCCTGCCACTTAACAGTCCTTTTCCAAGGTTTCTGTCCCCAATCTAAAAAGCATCCGTTATGAGATAATATTAAATGGTCTAATCAATAATCATCCTGTGGTCAATTTTTTTCTTTTATTTAAAATCCTCTATGGACAAATTATGTGTTTTAATCTTATAGAAAAAAGACCCTTTTAAAAATGCTCGACAAATGTTTAATCTGAACCTATTTCACCTTTGAATTCACCCAACAATAGGAGGCAAACATGGCCGATATTAAAATCGAACGCAAACCGAGCGAAGATCGACTGCAAGATCTGGGGGTTACCGATTGGCCAATTTGGACCAAAGAAGCCTCTGAATTTCCGTGGTCATATGATGAAGCCGAAACGTGTTATTTTCTAAAAGGTGACGTGGTGGTCACGCCGGACGGGGGCCAACCGGTGGAAGTGGGCGAAGGCGATCTGGTCACATTTCCAAGAGGAATGTCCTGCACCTGGAAGATACGGAAGGATGTCAAGAAACACTATAAGTTTGGCTGAGCTAATATAAATTCTTGTGATTAATCATCAGTAAAATCGACTATTAATTATTCCATAGGGCCTGTTTCTGGAGCCAAACGATTTCGGATTGCGGATTTTGGATTAAAAGAATTGAATTCTGATCAGCAGCATAATTGAAATTCCGCATTCCGAATTCCGAATTCTTTTCTATCCCTTGACACTGAAACCTCTTTAAATAGCCTGAGCTTGACAGCGAGAATCTGCATAATGTTGATCGACACCCACACGCATCTGTGTGATCCAGTGTTTGATCCGGATCGCTCCGAAGTCATCCGACGAGCCGTTGAGGCCGGCATCGAAGCCATAATTGCTGTTGGAGAAAACCTTTCTGACGCCAAAAACAAAAGCTTGTAAAAAGATTGCCCCTGTCCTGTTTGCTGGCTGAAACGGACAGCCCGGTTCTGGGACCGTCAGCTGGCGAGCGCAATGAACCGGCAAACCTTAATTATATGAGGGGTCGGGGAGTTTTTAACAGAAATGCTTGTCATTGTTGTAAGGAAAACTCTGCCGAAGCTCGAGAGACTGCCATCATTACTGTTTTTGTCATTC
>JASFPE010000294.1:0-7411 GCA_050116155.1 Desulfobacterales bacterium | reverse complement strand
TTACCTCCCTTTCTATGTTGGATTTACGATTTAACGTTAGATGCTAAAGGTTCAAATAGACCAGCAAATTTTCTTCCTCGATTTTATGATCCAACACCGACAAGGCCTTTGTCGGCGGTCCGGCGATGGGTTTGCCATTTGAATCAAATCGGCCGGAATGACAGGGGCATAAAAACTGGTGGGTGTCTTCCTGCCAGATCACGTTGCAGGCCAGATGGGTGCAGGTTGATGAAAATACCTTTATGTTACGGTCTTTGTTGACTTTGGCCCAGACAAAACCCCGCTGGGGCAACACCAACCATCCATCTTTGACCATAAATTCATAGGTCAGCATTTCAATGCTGCCGGGTGATAGATCCTCCACAGCCCCGAAATCCACCCATTTTCCGGTGGCCTTCTTCAGCGCCGGTGCAATGAAATACGATGCCAGCGGAACAGCGGTTAAAACCGCGGCCCCGCAGCATAAAAAAGTGGTTTTAATAAACGCTCGCCGATCAATACGAGGTGTTTGTGGTTGCTCTTCGTTGTTCATAAAAAATTGGGAAATGATATAATTGATTGCTCGCGAGTCAAAGACCACCCGCATAGCGGGTGGCTTGAACTTGCCCGCCTTCGGCCATAGGCCGAAAAGGTAGCGGTTGTAATCCCGCCGAGGTGGGATTTGAAAACAACCAATCAAACTCGGATGTGATTCGGATTATACTACTATGTGGTATGTGAAAAAACCGTGAAATCGATGTTAAAAATAAGTGAAAAATGAACTTTTGGAGAAAGATAATTCGGAGGGTGCTATGCTGGAGCGGTTCGAAAAATAAGCTCAGCCGTTGTGCCCCGCCCCACTTCGCTTTCGATTTCAAAGCCCCAGCCTAACCGGTCACATAGTCGTTGCACAATAAACAGTCCCAATCCAAAACTGTCACTCCGGTCACTGCGAACATGGGGTTGGGTCACCTTTTTTAACACATCGGGATCGATGCCTGCACCGGTATCAGCAACCCGTATGCGATCATTCATGACGACAACCCTGATGGTACCGGAGGCGGTATGCTGGGCGGCATTGCGAATTAAATTGGTGAGCGCAATCTGAAACAAGGCCGCCGGTATGGATAATTGTGGCTCATCTTCGGAGACAAACTCAATATCGATGGGCTTTTTACCAATCAGGTAGCGATTCTGTTCAATGGTTTCCTGGACAACCGGCACGACGGCAAAATTTTGATTCTGATCGACGGCCACATCTTCCCGTGACAGCCACAACAAAGTTTCAATGATATTCTCCATATTGGCTACCGACCGTTCGATGCGTTCTAAAGGGTGATTCACGGATTTCTCGTTGCGGGAGAGCTTTTTTTTCAATAATTCCACCGACCCTTTGATGACCGTGACCGGCGTCCTCAACTCGTGGCTGGCGTCGCGACTAAATTGCTGCTCTCGTTCAACAAACGCCTCGACTCGCTGTATGGCCTGTTCCAGCGCCCGTGCCAGCACACCGACTTCATCGTTGAAAAAATTTTTCGAAAGATCAGTCGGCAGATTTTCGGGACCGGATCGGTTGACCTGTTCTGCCAGGTGCACAACCGGCTCGATAACCTTGCGGGATGTCAACCATCCGATCCACAATCCGAGGGCAACCATCAGAGCCACTCCGGCAACCAAAACAAGCCGAATACTCACCTTGCGCTTTTCGGTAAATTCCAGGGCACTGACTTCGTAAAGCAGGTACAATAGATCCCGCTGGCCGGGAAGTCGTTGTATCGCAATATGATATTCTTCTTCATCAAAATGGGCTTCATGCAGACCTTCAGCAAGTCCGTCAATCATATCCAACACATAAAGCGGCATCGACTTCGTACCAATATATGCGGTGATATACGGCGATCTCGATCCTGGATAGTCGCTATAGCGCTGATGGTGGGCGATAAAATGGCCCACTTCCTCATTTAAACGGCTGTCGATGAGATGATCGTCGATGAAATCCAAAGATATATAGACGGCGACTGCATAAACGATACCGAGAACAGCGCCGAATACACAAAAGGCGATAATTATTCGTGCACGAAGGCTATATCGAAAGATCATCGGGTTCTATCAGCTTGTAACCGATACCATGTACGGTATGGATCAGGGGATAGTTAAACGGTTTGTCGATGGCGCGGCGCAGGGCATAAATATGGCTGCGCAGAGCATCGCTGCCAGGAGGCATGTCACGCCATAATGCATGTTCGATATCTTTGCGGGAAACGACATTGGGTGAGGCTTGCATCAATATGGTAAGAATTTTCAAACAGGCACGATTCAGTTCAATGGAGCGGCCGGCCCGTTGAACAAGCATCTTTCCCAGATCGATCTCCAGATCCGCAACCCGGAGGCGCTGCGGTGTCGCATGATCCGCACGTCTAACCAGTGCATGAATCCGAGCACCCAGCTCCGCCAATTCAAAAGGCTTTACCAGATAATCATCGGCACCGGCGTCAAAGCCTTCTAATTTGTCGGAAAGGGTGTCGCGAGCGGTCAACATGAGCACCGGTGTTTGCTTTCCCCCCTCTTCCCGCAGTTTTCTACAAAATATCAATCCGTCCATTCCCGGCAACATGATATCTAGTATAATGGCATCATAATCTTCGGTTAGGGCCAGATGCAATCCGCCGATGCCATCCATGGCAAAATCCAACACATGCCCCTGAAGCTCGAGATATTCAGCAATGTTTTCTGCGATGTCGGGGTTGTCTTCGACAATGAGAATGCGTATGGATCGCTTATCTGATTTGACACCCATTTTTCAAAATTTAGAGATCATAATGGTTAGAAGCTGTCTCAAAACTGCATCTAGCGTTCCCGCCGTTGGCGGGACTGTGTTGCAATTCGGTTTAAAATATACGGCTCATCCCGCCCCAGGCGGGACTCCACTTTTAAACCGAATCGATCCGCCTGCGGCGGACCCTTGAACGCAAGCTACAATTTTGAAATAGCTTCTAAGAGCTGCCGAAAACCTTCTTAAGCAAGTCCGTGACACGGGCGGCGGGGTTTTCACGGATCTTTTTTTCTTCTTCAGCCAGCATGAAAAAAAGGCCGTCCAGGGCTTTATCGGTCACGTATTGATCGAGGTCGAAGCTCAATTGATCGGCGAAAGGAATGGTTTTGACCTTATCGTCTATGGCCTGATAGGTGCGGGTGACGCCCACCTCCGACATGGCCTGGTGCGTAATCGGTTTGAAAATCTCTCGCAGACGATCCGAGGTCTTGTCTTTGAAATACAGGGTAGCCTCGTTGTCCCGGCCGTTGAGAATCTTGCTGGCGTCCTCGAATTTCATCTGTTTGATGGCATCCCAGAAAATGGATTTGGCCTCCGGAGCGGCCTGCTCGGCCGCCCGGTTCATGCTCAATTCGAATTCGTCTACTTGTTGACCGAATCCGGTTGTTCTTAATATTTTTTCGATCTTCAGGACATCTTCCGGCAACGGAATTTTGATTTCAGGATTTTTATAGTATCCATCAATCTTTGAAACGATTCCGACGGCGTTCGAGGTTCCGATCTCTAAAGCCTCCTTGAGTCCTTTAATAATCTCGCTTTCGGTAAGCCCGTCGTCCTGATCTAATATTTTTTTTACGCTATCGAGAATATCCTGAAAGCCGGCGTAACCAGCATAGGGACTAAACGCCAAAAGTACAGATATGCTCAGTATCATAATGCCGATTCGATAATTCATGATGATAACCTTTCGTTTGGAAAAGATATGAAGGCCAGGGAGAAGAATGCCATGGCTCATTTAGAGTGAAAGAATAAAAAGCTGAACCCGCCGCTCAGGCCTCAAACTGTAGAAACAGATGTGCATCCTGGCCATCGAGTTCCGGTTTGCTTTCCATCCAATTTAAAATTCGACATCCCTCGTTTTCACCGGATGGTGCCGAACAACTGATGTATGGCATGACAGGATCACCGGCAATCGATTTATAGTAAAGCATTTTGGCGCGTTCCTTTGGAAATTCATCCAGTTCAAGAAAGTGAACCATATAAATTGAGCATTGCCCTTCAAATAAATCACTGGCTTCCTTGAATGAAATGATTCGCTCTTTAAATTTATCGATAGCGGCATCCTGGTTTTCGGCTTCAATAATTAAATTGAACTCTCCATGCCGGCGTTCTGATTCCTCGGTTTCCTGCTGATTGGTCGCATGTAAAAATTTGCCGATATAAATCATGATATTTCCTTTCACAAAAGCATTGACATGATATCCGGTTTGATCAACACGCCGGGCATTTTATCCTTTTTGTTCACGTTTGTCCAGCCAATCCTTTACGGCATAGCCGGTCCCAAAAGCCCATGGCCTGAGTCTTTCGGGAGGTATGATTTTTGTCTCAGCCAGTTCTTCGTTTAATACGAATTCGCCTTTTACCCGGACATGGAAAGCCAGAATCAGCTGATTCATCTCGAAAAAAGCATAATAGCCGATAAAATCAATCAACTCACCCTCCACACCCAGCTCTTCTTTGACTTCACGCAAAATACCGGATTCCGGGGTTTCGCCTTCCTCCAGAAAACCGGTCACCAGGCCAAACATTTTCTCAGGCCAGCCCCTGTTACGGACCAATACCACCTCATCGTCACGTTCCACCAGGGCCGCAATGACAGGGGTCGGGTTGTTCCAGTAGACATACTCGCATGTTTTAGAGGGACAGCTAAAGCGCGGCTTCCCATCGATTTCTACCTCTTCAAGCCCATGAGCACACAGCGGACAGTATTTCATGTTGATATTCCCTAAAAGTTTTTAAGCTCTTCACATAAAAAAGCGTAAGTTATTTCCTGCGGGTGTCGACTTTTACCGGTCACTTATTAAATGTCTAAATTGCCTAAAACTATCGTCTCGCTTCGCTCCATCGTTTTTTTAAATTAAAAAGACAGAATACCTGAACTTTAGGCACTTTAGTTCATTTTAGGCATTTTAAACATTTTCAAAGCTGACTTCCGCAGTATTTGCAGAAATTCGCATCGCTGTCATGGCCTTCGGCGCTGCATTCGAGACAGGCCTGGGTGGATACGGATTTTTTGTAAGCCTGACTCAATTCAGCCGTAACAATTCCAGTTGGAACGGCAATGATTCCATACCCGATAATCATAATCATCGCGGCGATGGTCTGGCCGAGCCCGGTCTGTGGCGATATATCACCGTAACCAACGGTCGTCAACGTGACAATCGTCCAGTAGATACTTTGGGGTATGCTGGTAAAACCACTTTCCGGATCTTCAATGAGGTACATCAACGAACCAAAAATAACCACCAGTGTGAGTACCACAAATAGAAATACGATAATTTTACGACGGCTCGCCCGCAGCGCATGGCTCAACAATCTGGCTTCACCCAGATATTGCACCAACTTCAGTACCCGAAAAATACGCAATACCCTTAGGATGCGGATTACCAATAGATACTGTGTCCCGGGAAAAAATATGCTTAAATAGGTCGGCAAAACAGCTAAAAGGTCCACCATACCGAAAAAACTGGTAGCATAGGCCATTGGCCGTCGAACACAATAAAGGCGCAGGAGGTATTCAATGGTAAAAAGAATTGTAAATAACCATTCCCCGAGATAAAGAAGACGGCCGTAGCGGGCTTGAATCGAATTCACACTATCCAGCATGACCATCGAAACACTGACGATGATAGAGCCAATTAATAAAACATCAAATAACTTCCCCGCCGGGGTATCGGCTTCGAAAATTATTTCATGCAATCTAGCCCGCAACTTGTTTGGGGAATCTGGTGTGTTCATTTGTTTCCTTCTTGAGTTGACAGGTGGTGGAGTTCAGATGTCAGAGGACTATCATAAGAATGCGTTAGGCTTGAGGTTGGAGGTTGGAGGCGGAAAAATAAATGATAAAGAGAAAGGATTTAGGAACTCTACTTCGAAATGTGAAATATGCGGAATGCGGAACGTAAAATAGGAAACACTAAACCCTGAACCCTGCGCCGTGTGCCTGTTTTCTTGCCTCAAACCTCAGGCCTCAAACCTAAAACATTTGTATTAAAATCCTGAACCCTGGTCGCCTTCGGCGCCGCCAGAGGCGGGTAAACCTCAGAACCCTGAACCCTGAGCCTTGAACCGATTATTCTCCAGAAATCAACGATCAACGACCAGTGGCCAGAAGCCAGTGACCGAACCACGCCTACATCTGCTTTATAGTATACCCCTTTTGCTTTAATAGATCGACGACACTCTCAGGGCCGACCAGATGCCCGGCCCCCACAATAACGAGAACATTCTGAGTTTCTTTCGTGAATATGTCTATATGAGAAACCCACTCCATGTTCCGTTTAAGCAAGAGTCGGTCACGAATAATCGGGTGTTTCTCAAAGCTTTTGTTCATTAATTCATAGAGATTCTCTGCATCGCCGGCTTTCCAATAGGTTACCATGTCAGCAGACATCTCGCTGACGACATTCATTTCTTCTAATGTCTGGGTCAAAAATGAATCCTGATCCGCATCGTCCATATTGCCAAGCAATTCCATCTGATATTCTATCGGTTCCAGAAAATCGAGCTGCTTTCCATCTGCTTTGGCCCGATTATAAAAATGCATATCGATACCCATTTGCGGACTATAACCTAAGCGCTGGAGTTCAAATGTCGCCAGCGTCAATGCAATTAACCACGGTTTGAATCGTTCAAACTGCTGGATCGGCAAACCCATCTCCGTCAACTTTGTTTGCAGCATATCTAAAGTTCCCCCGCTAAGATTCCGGGATAGACTTTGTCCTTCCGGATAAAGACCCATCGTCAGCATTTGCGCCTGTATGTTGGCATCTGTCATGGCACTCAAGTCGGTTTCAAAAACTACTTTTTGGCATGACGAATACGCCTTTTCAATGGCGGCTGGCAGGGGATAATCATCGCTTTTGAGAACATGCAGCGAGCCCAGCAGATAAACCGTGTTGGATCCGGACCGAATAGACCAGAGGCAGCTTTTCGCTGGTTGCTGTGCCGGAGTTTGCTGGACCTGTGCCCTATTCGCACCGATTAAGATAAATCCAAAAATAAAAATAATAACGAATAACTTCGACCACTTGGGTTTAAAAAGCTGATTTGTTAACATACATATTCCTTTCCTGTTTTCATGGTAATATATTCTGATATTATATTATCATATCTATCCCCAAAAACGGAAAAAATTATATTTCTTAAGAAAGCAGAAACATTGTATCAGGTATCGAAACGGGCACTTAAATCAATGACCCTCAATGGCAGGATGCTTCGACACTGGCGGTAGCGGATCCAAATTGTCCAGCTTTTATAGCGTTGTGTTCCGGAAGCATTGGCTAAAACATTATGAATCATCTTCCGGTTTGGATGATGAACGTCCAACATTGGACAGATTGAACGTCGAGTTATCAATGAATATATTTATCACCTGAT
>JASFPE010000293.1:0-7417 GCA_050116155.1 Desulfobacterales bacterium | reverse complement strand
AATTGAAATATAGTCTTTTAGGCCATTGCAGATTTGTAGATTTTTACTGATACTATTGCCAATTGGATTAGCTACAAGGCTGGAAAAGCCTAAATAGAAATTTAAAAAGGGGATAAATATCTTTCTAATCCTTTTATTGTATTGTTGCGCCTGCCTGAAATCGTTACAGCGGCTTTCAGATCGGGAGCCTTAATTAGATCGCTTTTAATAAATATCAATTCAACTTGATTTACTTTAAACGTGTGGGGAATAGTGTGGGGAATTTGAATTTTTGTAAACAAAAAGGGTTTAGAAATCTTTCTAAACCCTTTATTTTACTGGTACGCCCGGCTGGATTCGAACCAGCGGCTTTCAGCTCCGGAGGCTGACGCTCTATCCTCTGAGCTACGGGCGCTTTTTTTTACAGAACTCAGAAATCAGAAGTCAGAATTCACAAGAAGACAGAAATAAGAATAAAAATATTCCTTGTAGTCTGACATCGTTTTTCTTATTGCAGATTTTTGTTCGTCATATGTACAAATGATTTGATCTGGATGCATGGTAGCCTAATTCAGAAGTATTTGTAAGTCAAGTTTAAACCCGATCTTGCTTGAGTTACTAACCACAATGACCAAGGCTTTAGTGTTTTTGTTTTGTGTTTTGTAATTCCGCATTCCCAATTCCGTATTCAATTCTAAGAATGGGATCTAATTTTAACAGATGTGAGGAGTCCTTTTTCAAAGGCCTCCTTGGCTTCGCCGACGACATATAGCGAACCGGCAATGCAGATAACCTCCTTTGAGCGGGCAGTTCTAACCGCATGGGTAACCGCCCCGGCAACATCGGGGGTCAGGGATATATCTGCTGCCATTTTTTGGGCCTCTGAATAGAGTATCTCGGGGCTTAAAGCGCGATCGACTCGCGCGCGCGTTAATATTACACGCCGGCAAAGGGGTAGCAGGCTTTTGAGGATGGCCCCATAGGGTTTATCATCGAGGATACCAATTACCAGGGTAATCTGTCGATCACTGAAGCTTTTGGAGAGATATCGGGCCAGACGCCTGGCGGCAATGAGATTATGGGCCCCATCCATTAGAATGAATGGTTTGGTGGAAACAATTTCCAGTCTGCCCGGCCAGTGGATATTGACCAGCCCCTTTTTGATTTCTTGCTCTGTAACTTGCGTTTTTCGTTGGTTCAGCAATTCAATGGCGGCCAGCGCCAGGGCGGTGTTATCAATTTGATGGTCACCCAGCAAATTCGTGTGTAAATTTTGCCAACGGCGGTCGATACCGTAATAGGAAAACCCGGCGGCCGGGTGTCGCTTTACCGTGAAATCTTTTGCGCGACGATACAAGGGAGCTGATTTTTTATAAGCGACTTCTTCGACCACGGCGATGGCAGACGCCTGTTTAACCCCGGTAACCACCGGCGTTCGTCTTTTAATGATACCTGCTTTCTCATAGGCAATCTGGGCCAACGTGTTTCCCAGGTACTCGCGATGTTCCAGTGATACATTGGTGATGACCGAAACAGCCGGCTTGATCATATTGGTGGCATCCAGGCGTCCGCCCATGCCGGTTTCAATCACTGCCCAGTCCACATTTTGGCGGCCGAATTCATATAGGGCCATGGCCGTGGCAAACTCGAAAAATGTCGGTTCGCGCTCGCCGTAATGAACGCCTCGAACAGCTTGATAGGCGTTCACCACATTGCGATTGGAGATTTGCCGATGATTGATGCGAATTCTTTCATTAAACCGTATCAGGTGCGGGGAAGTATACAGTCCCACCCGATAGCCGGATGTCTGCAGAATCGACGCCAGGGCCGAGGCCACAGATCCTTTGCCGTTAGTACCGGCCACATGGATAGATTCAAAATTATCCTGGGGATTTCCCAGGCTTTTCAGGATATTTCTAATGGTGCCCAGGCCCAGCTTAATGCCAAATCTCCTCAGTCCGTACATCTTTTTCAGGCAACTGGTGTATGTAACCATAGCATGTATTGGCATAAAAAAACCCGGCGGAAACGACACCCTGCCAGGTTTTAGACGGTTTAATGTTGACGGTTATCTTCTATGTCTGGCCTTTGCAGCTGCTATTCTTTCTCGTCTCAAGGCTTCACGCATTTTACGACGTCTATATTCGCTAGGTTTTTCGTAGCTTTTTTTCAATTTCAAGCGTTTAAACAGACCGTCGTTTTGAATTTTTTTCTTCAAAATCCGCATGGCCTTTTCAATGTCATTATCAATGACTTTGACTTCAATTTCCTTCAAATGCCTCGCCCCCTTCCCGCCATTGGAAGAATGGTTAAGTTATCGGAATTTCAGACTGTTTGTGTTCGTATCGTTTCGAAACCTTGTTTATATATATAAATTTACCCCTATTGGCAAGTAAAAAGATAATCAAATGCTTTTTTTATGATAAAAATGTCCTGATTGAGATCCGGTTTGATATCGAACATTGAATATTGTCTTGACACACTGCCGTCATTCGTCCATACTCGGCCCTCACTGTTTTAGGGGTAAGAAGGAGGTTTAATTATGCGATTGATTTTGTTGGGTGGTCCGGGTGCGGGCAAAGGAACCCAAGCCAATTATATTAAAGAAGCGTATCAGATACCGCAGATTTCAACCGGAGATATGCTCAGGGCGGCCGTAAAAGAAGGCTCTGAACTCGGAATTAAAGCCAAAGAGTTCATGGATGCCGGACAATTGGTCCCGGATGATGTCATTATTGGCCTGGTCAAGGTGCGTATTCAAGAGCCTGATTGTGAGAAAGGATTTCTTTTTGACGGTTTCCCGCGTACCATACCGCAAGCCGATGCCATGAAGGCCGCCGGAGTGCCCATTGAAGCGGTCATCGATATCGATGTGCCGGATGAGGAGATTATCAAACGCATGAGTGGCCGACGGGTTCATCTGGCAAGCGGAAGAACCTATCACATCATTTTTAATCCTCCTAAAGTTGAAGGCAAGGATGATGTTACCGGCGAACCTTTAATCCAGCGAGACGATGACCGGGAAGAAACGGTTCGCAAACGCCTGGACGTATATCATGCCCAAACCGAGCCCTTGATCGAATATTATAAGAAATGGAAAAGCAGCGGCGAGGCTGCCGCACCGAGCTATATCCGGATTGAAGGCGTCGGCAAAGTAGAGCACATTCGTGATAGTATATTTTCGGCTTTGGAAAATGTGAGCTAACGCGATTGAATATATTTTTTTACCCAGTCCAATGCGTCGTCGCGCGTCATTTTTTTGCTGGACAAATGTTCTTCCTCGATCAAGGTTAAAATGACCTTGAATTGCGGGGACGGTGACAGCCCAAATTCTTTGATCAGATCATGGCCGCTTAACAGGGGCGGCCGTGATGCTCTCGATTTAAATGCCTTGTATTCATCTGGAATTTTGTGAATCAAAAAATCCCAAACGGCCTGGCCATCCGAAGATCTTCGATCCCGTTCGCCTTCGACGCTGGCCATGGCCAGCAGCGTCAAGTCCGGGGTTCTGTCTCTGCAGTCCATGAAAAATCGTGTCATCGCCTTTGGGCTCAGGGCATTGTCTCGATATGCATTAAAAAGTGATTTCAGCCGGGTATGGTTTTGGATCATAGATTGAATGTAATCGGCTTGACGATTCGAAAATCGCAGCCGTGTGCAAATGTTACGTGCAATGGCGGCACTTTTGTATTCATAGCCTGAATCGATCTGATCTTTTTGATTGACCCTGGGTGATACCACGGTCTTGCCGATCTCCTGCCATAAAAGACAACATTTCAGCAACGTGTCTGCCGGATCACCTTCGTGCTGACGACAGGATTGGATAGCTTGGGGGGGGTCTGTTAGCATATTTTCAAGCTGGAAATAATTATGCAGGATTTGCTCAAATTTGCTGTTGCGCATGTTGCCATCAGAGGGAATTTTTTCTAAACCCGTAAGCTCTGGAAAGATGTTAAACAATAGTCGGCTCCGGGACATTTGAGACAGGAAAGCATGTGATCTATCCGTCTTCAATAGTTTAAATAGTTCTTCTCTAATGCGCTCTCCTGCGGTTTCGTGGATTAAAGATGCATGGCGTGAAATCGCTGCTTCGGTTTTCGGTTCGATATTAAAACCGAGACATGCGCCCATGCGGTATGCTCGAATGAGACGCACCGGGTCGCTGACAAAAGCGTTGGACGATACCATGCGAACGATGTTATTATTTAAATCCTGCTGCGCGTCCAGGCAATCGATCAATTTTTCCGAACACAGCTCGTAGGCCATCGCATTGATCGTAAAATCCCGCTTAGCCAGATCTTCTTCTATGGATTGACCGTTTATTGTTGAGATATCGACGGTGATGTTTTTGGAAATTACACGGATGATGGGTTGAACGGATTTTCCGATATTCACCAGGCTGCCGGATATATTGGCGGCGATGCGTTTGGCATAGCTGTCTGGTTCATTGAACACAGCAATGTCAAAATCCAGTGGAGGCTTTCCGAGAAGTATATCTCGGATCGATCCGCCAACCAGATAGGCGCCTGGAATTTTGGGAAAGATATGAGGAGGTATATGAATCATCAAATCAGAAATTATCTCATTCGCAGCTATCATGCAACAGAATTGAACCAAAAAAAGCAAAACTGCTTGACAGACAACAAAATATGATTTATTCTTAAATTTCACAACATTTAAGAGCATGAAGCCCTCCAGATTCAGAGGTTTCCATATTCTTCTGAAGAAATTCACTTAACACTCAAAATCCTCCTTGACAGCCGATATGGATCCAATCCATTCATCACCTGTGTGAGGACGCATTTTAGTTGATAAACACATTATTGGACCTATTCAGACATATCGGAATATATACAACTTACTGAAAACATATATTTTCTTTGAGGGTTATGAATTTGCCCTGGAAGAACCGAAACCCCTGAGTGCGCTCTTTGAATGTTAAATCCCATATTGTAGATCCCGATTGCTGAAGACGCTCAAATGCACGTAAGGCGGCGTTAAATAACCGACATTTTTTTCGGGCGGGTTGAGCGGGGAAATTCCATGCTTCTCTGCGTTAATGATATATAAATTTAACCATAAACACATAAAGGGGAAATGCTTTGATGAACATAGTTGAGCTCAAGGAAAAGAATATCAGCGAGCTGACCCGCATGGCCAAGCAATTTAAAATCGATGGGGCTGCTGGGATGAGAAAGCAAGAGCTGATGTTTGCGTTGCTGCAAAGCCAAATTGAAAAAAACGGCCTGATTTATGGAGAGGGAACACTGGAAATTTTGCCTGACGGATTCGGGTTTTTGAGATCGCCGGATTCAAATTACCTGCCCGGACCGGACGATATTTATGTTTCGCCTTCCCAGATTCGTCGTTTTAATTTACGAACCGGTGACACGATCTCCGGACAAATCCGGCAACCCAAGGAGTCCGAACGCTATTTTGCGCTGCTCAAGGTTGAGGCGGTGAATTATGAAGACCCTGAAGTCGCCAGGGATAAGATTCTTTTTGATAACCTTACGCCGCTTTATCCGGATCGCAAAGTAAAACTTGAAACAGATTCCGAAAACTACTCCACTCGCATCATGGATTTAATGATACCGCTTGGATTTGGACAGAGAGGATTAATTGTCTCTCCGCCGCGCTCCGGCAAAACCATGTTGTTGCAAAATATTGCCAATGCCATCATTCGCAGTCATAAGGATGTCGTGCCATTTGTTTTGCTGATCGACGAGCGGCCCGAAGAGGTCACCGACATGGAGCGTACGGTGGATGCCGAAGTCATCAGTTCCACCTTTGATGAGCCTGCCGAACGGCATGTCCAAGTGGCTGAAATGGTAATCGAGAAAGCCAAGCGGCTCGTTGAGCATAAAAAGGACGTTGTTATACTGTTGGATAGTATCACGCGCCTTGCGCGGGCATACAACTCGGTGATGCCTCCCAGTGGCAAGATCTTATCCGGAGGCGTCGATTCCAATGCCTTGCAGCGCCCCAAACGGTTTTTTGGTGCCGCCAGAAATATTGAGGAAGGCGGTAGCCTGACGATTATTGCCACCGCCCTGGTTGACACAGGCAGCCGAATGGACGAGGTCATTTTTGAAGAGTTTAAAGGAACCGGCAACGCCGAAATTCAACTGGATCGCCGACTTGCAGATAAGCGTGTCTGGCCGGCATTTGACATTAAGCGGTCCGGCACTCGCAAAGAAGAACTGCTGTTAAGCGAAGACATCCTGAATCGTGTCTGGATACTAAGAAAACTCTTGACTTCCTTGAATACAGTTGACAATATGGAGTTTTTACTCGAGAAAATGACCGGAACCAAGGACAACAAAGAATTCTTAAATTCGATGAATGCGTAGGGGGTTGAAATACAATGAAGAATAACATCCATCCGCAATACGCCGAAACATCGATTCGATGTGCCTGTGGCAACGAAATCGAAGTCGGCTCGACCAAAACGGATATCCGTGTTGAAATTTGTTCAAAGTGCCATCCGTTTTTTACCGGTAAACAGAAATTGGTGGACACCGCCGGACGCATTGAACGTTTCCGTAAAAAATATGAAAAATTTCAGAAACCGGCCAAGCCGAATTAGATTCTCCCCCCGACGATGATGAGAAGGGAACTCGTCGGCCAAGCAAAGCTGACTGACAGTTTCCAGGCTCACAACACCCATCCTGGCACTGGCGTTCGAAATTAGAATCCAGGCATCTTTCTTTTTAAAATATTCAGTATTGATGAATTCGTAAAAAGTCGAATTCATCAAGTGTTTCGTGTTTGGTGTTTCGTATGAAATATATGATGCTGTATCGGCATGGTAGAATACTAAACACTAAACACCAAATACAAAACACACTCGCAAAAAGTTTGCTTTTTTGACTTTTTACGAGATATTCAATAACAAATTCCGGATTGGGTAAATAGGCTCTATGTTCGAAAAATTAAAAGGAGTTGAAGGTCGCTTTCTTGAAATCGAAAAACAGTTAAGTAACCCGGACATTATAAAGGATCGGGACATATACCAGAAATATATTCGCGAGCATGCCGAATTGAATAAAATCGTGACGGTTTTTCGAAAATACCAGCAAACCCTTCAGGATATCGCCGAGAGCCAAGAATTGCTAAGCGACGGGGATGCGGAGATTAAAGATTTGGCCCGCGCTGAAATTGCGACCTTAACCGAACAACGCGATCAGCTCGAGATGGAACTCAAAACCTCGATGCTGCCGAAGGACCCGAACGACGAAAAGAATGTCATTATTGAAATTCGGGCAGGTACCGGTGGCGAGGAGGCCGGCTTGTTTGCGGCCGATCTGTTCAGGATGTATAGCCGCTATGCTGAGAATCACCGCTGGAAAGTCGAAGTGCTCAATCACCATCCTACCGGTGTGGGCGGTTTGAAAGAAATTATTGCCATGATTACCGGCAAGGGGGCTTACAGCGC
>JASFPE010000292.1:0-7458 GCA_050116155.1 Desulfobacterales bacterium | reverse complement strand
AAAGCAAATTGTAAATTTTAACCCGATTGTTGCCCAATCAGTCGTTTATGTCAATACCGTGACATACGAACGTTCAAAGCAACGATAGCACACGGGATGTCATTTACCAGATTCAGCGGGGAGCCACGCATGATGAAAAAAACAAAGCTGCCAATTGTGAAAAAGCCATTGCTTGCATGGATTTTAACGGGCAACCAAAAACTCAAACTGTTATTGCTGCTGACGGTCGTCGTGACGGTTATCATCCGGGTGGCCCCGCTTGAAATGCAAAAGCGAATCGTCAACCAGGCCATCAGATTGAAGGCATTTGATCTGTTGCTTATTTACTGCGGTGTCTATCTGGCGGCAGTGGTCATTGCCGGGGGTCTTAAGTATCTGATTGCCTATCTTCAGACGGTCATCGGACAACGCGCCCTGACCGACATGCGCAAAGATCTCTATGATCATATGTTGACCCTGCCCTTGAACTTTTTCAGGAAAACCCAGCCCGGCATGGTGGTGCAGACGTTTGCCTCGGAGCTTGCCACGGCCGGAGACTTTGTTGGAATGGCCGTTGCGATTCCCCTGATCAGTGCCCTGAGCCTGATCGCCTTTACGGCGTATTTGCTCTGGTTGAACCCGCTTTTAGCCATTGTATCCTTTTCGATCTATCCATTTTCCCTTTTTGTTCTTCCCATGTTGCAGCGACGGGCCAACATTGAAAATAAAAAACGCGTGGATGCATCCCGGGATTTTTCAGGCAAAATAGCCGAGGCCGTCTCAGGGATTCATGAAATCCAGGGCAATGCCGCCCACCACATAGAAAGCCGTAAGTTTGATTCGCTGGCAGGCAAGCTACAGAAAATCAGAATCACTTGGAACCTTTATCGACAGGGCATCAAAGTCAGCAGCAATTTTTTCTCCAGTATCAGTCCGTTTATCATTTTCATATTAGGTGGATATCTGGCCATCAAGGGACAGCTGGAGCTGGGTGCGCTGGTAGCATTTTTATCCGCCCAGGAAAAACTTTTCGATCCCTGGCGTGAGCTGATTGACGTCTATCAATCCTATCAAGAAGCCTCTGTCACCTACCAGCGGACGATGCAATATTTTGATGTCACACCGGAGTTTGCGATTGAACCTGAAAATCGCCGGCCATATCAACTGGAGGGAAGCATTGAGGTCAGGAATCTGTCATTTACTACGGATGAGGCTGTCCCGCTGCTCAATGATGCGAACCTGACTCTGGCCGCCGGCGAACAGCTGGCCTTAATCGGATTTTCCGGCAGCGGTAAAAGCACATTGGCCAACTGTATCGCCCAGCTTATCAAGTACACCGGCGGTCAGGTGTTGATCGACAACCGGCAAGTTGCCGACCTCACCAAAAGAGATATCGCCTGGAATATTGGCCTGGTATCCCAAACTCCGTTTATCTTCGACGGTACCATCGAAGAAAATATGCTCTACGGATGCGTATCAAAAATGGGTGCGGATGACAGTGGGGTCTCATATTCTTTGCCGGGTCTCGACCAAATGATTGAGACCATCCAGCAAACCGGATTATTTCCGGATGTTTTGCGCTTCGGTCTGAATTCCGTGCTGGATGATAAAGCGCATGCGAAGCTGGTGCCCAGTCTCATTCGGATTCGAAAAAAATTAGGGCGCAGGCTGAGCGCTCCACTGGCGGAACATGTCGAATTTTTTGACAAAGAAAAATATCAGAATTACTCCACGCTGGCGAAAAATTTAACCTTCGGCAGCGCGAACCAGATTGCCTTCAAGGAAAACAATTTGTCAAAAAATGAATTTTTTCTCAAATTTTTAGAAAATACCGATCTCATACACCCACTAATGATCCTGGGTTCAAGGTTGTGCCAACAAACTGTAGCGATTCTCGCCGTTCTACCTCCAAGCGAAATGTTTTTCGAGCAAAGTCCACTTTCGCCGGATGAACTGGAATTATATAAAATACTTGTTGAGCAGCTGAAAAAATCGGATTGGCGTCAATTAGACACCGATGGCCGGCAACGGCTTCTGGAATTAGCCTTGCGGTTTATTCCCGGCAAGCATAAGATGATTGCGTTGCCTGACGGTTTGAAAAGGCAGATTCTAAAATCTCGCATCCGGTTCAGGGAAAAAATTTCCAGCGACATTCCCGGCGCATTTAGCTTTTATCGCAAATCGGATTATCTCTTTTCGCATTCCATCCTAAACAACCTGTTTTTTGGAAAAATAAAAGCAGACAGCCCTCAAATACAGGACACCATCAATGAACAAATTGTCCGGCTGCTGATCGAAGAGGACCTTCTGGAAAGCATCCTTGGCATCGGCATGCAATTCCAGGTAGGGACTAGAGGAGAAAGGCTATCCGGAGGCCAGCGGCAAAAATTGGCGATCGCACGCGCGTTCCTCAAAAACCCCAAAATATTAATCATGGATGAAGCTACTTCGGCATTGGACAACCGCTCCCAGGCGCGCATTCAACATATTTTGGATACCCATTGGAAGGGCCATACGAGCCTGGTGGCCGTGGTCCACCGACTGGATATCATAAAACATTATGACAAAATTGGCGTAATGAAATCCGGAAAAGTCGCAGAAATAGGGCCTTACGATGAGCTTATGGCAAAAAAAGGCTTGTTGTACGAGCTGGTTACCGGAAGAAAATAAACCAACAAGGTAACCGCTCCAAGAGGCAGCAGGGGTATGATTTCCATCGGGATCCACTCTACTAAAGCAGCGAACAGAATGGACAGCACAATCATAATTTCCGGTGTCATGATATCTAGCCCTTAAGATTAAATATAAAAAGGCTAAAAATTGTTGCTATTTCCAATTTACGACAATATTTAATAGGGAGAGTAATCATGGTAACAAATGCGGCTGCCCTTTTATACCGCTTTCCATAAAAATGTTCCGGAATTCGGATTCTGGCAGCACAGCAAACAGACGGGGTAAAATGGATAAGCACAGCTTCGATAATCTTAAAAATAGCGGGAACATGATCCAGCAACTGGATCCGAACGTACCCCATGATCTTATGGGCGGATAATAATAACCGTCTTGAACTTAGTCTGCGGAAATATTTCAAATTTAGGAGCAGCTGCCGAATAGGCGAACCTATGACGACAGGCAAATCCAGACCGGGCCATGGGAAACCGAGGTCAATCAGCGATAATCTCCGGCAGCTGTTAGATCTCTTCACCTCAAAGGACAACGTCCTGATTACCATAGACGCCGACCCGGACTCCATGGCATCGGCCATGGCGCTGAAACGCATCCTCTGGCGCCGGGTCCGCACGGTGACAATTGCGCATTTCAATGAGATCAGGCGATTTGACAATCTCACCATGGCGAGGCTCCTTAAGATCCCTCTGGTAAAACTCAATAAGATCGACTCACAAAACTTTTCTAAAATTCTGCTGGTCGACGGTCAGCCTGACCATCATGAGTCATTCACAAAATTTAAATACGATGCGGTTATCGACCATCATCCGGTGGTGGTGCCGGTGATGGCCCCTTTTACTGACATACGGCCTGAATATGGGGCGACCGCCACCATCATGACTGAATACCTGCGCGCAGTGAAAATCAGACCCTCCAAAAGTCTGGCTACCGCACTTGTCTATGCGATTCGAGCAGATACCCGCAATTTTGAGGCCGACGCTCTGGACGAAGATGTAAAAGCCTTTCACTTTCTTTTCCAATATGCCAACATGCACCTGCTGAGCAGAATTGAAACCGCCGAAATGGGACTGGAGGAACTGAAGTATTTTCAGCGGGCGCTCAAAAACAGGTTGCTCCGCGAGGGAAGAATCTTCAGTTATCTGGGTCGTGTCCATTCCCAGGATACATTGGTGCTCGTTGCCGATTTTTTTATGAAATGTCAAGAAGTTACCTGGTCAGTTGTTTTCGGAATTTATCGCAAAAACCTTGTGGTGGTTATTCGCAACGATGGCCTTCGAAAAAATGCGGGTTCATTAGCGAGCAAGGCCTTTGGTTTTTTCGGAAACGCCGGCGGCCATCGCGCCATGGCCCGGGCGGAGATTCCCCTGGTAAATCTGGAGGTTCATTTAACAAAATACGGCACCGCGACGTTGAGCCAATTCGTCATCCGGCAGTTAGAAAAGTCAATCAGATAAGGATTCAGGAAAAAATAAATCGGTCTTAATCTATGGCAACAAGATAGAAGATGTAACTCACATAACACAGGAGAAATAATAGACCTTCCCATCGATCTAACGAACGCTTTTTCCCCGTGAACATAAACAAAAACAGTAGCAGACTCGAAAAAATTACCACACCGATGTCCAGGTTGTTTTTCATCTGAAACGGCAGGGGCTTGATGATGGCACTGATGCCCAGCACGAAAAAAATATTGAAAATATTGGACCCCACAACATTGCCGACCGCAATATCCGCATTGCGTTTGTAGGCCGCCACTGCAGAAGTAGCCAGCTCCGGAAGAGAGGTGCCCACGGCCACGATGGTTAATCCGACCAAAGACTCACTCATACCAAACTTGGTGGCCAGGGCAACCGCCCCATCGACAATCCATTTTCCGCCGAGGGTCAAACCGATCAATCCCAGGATAATATATAAAAATGACAGAGGCCAGCCATGCTGCTTAGCGCCTACATGCTCTTCCATGCCCTCGATGCGTGCGGCAATGGAGGAGGTGTAATAAATAAAGATGATAAAAAATGACAGAAAAACCAATCCATCGATCCGGGTCAATTCCGACAACTGGGAGCCATCCAGCAACTGATCGTTGGCCGCCACAAACAAAACAATGGCCGCCAGCAGACTAAAGGGAATTTCTTTGAACACCGTACCTTTTGTAACCGCCAACGGATAAATGACGGATGCCACTCCCAGAATCAGAAAAACATTGGCGATGTTGCTGCCGATCACGTTTCCGATCGCAATATCGGTGTTGCCTTTGAAGCTGGCAATAATGTTCACAAACAGCTCAGGCATAGAGGTACCAAATGCCACCACCGTTAAGCCGATGACGAGATCGGATATATTCAACCGCCTGGCAATGGAAGAGGCGCCGTCAACCAGAAAATCGGCTCCCTTGATGAGGAAGATAAATCCTATGATAAAAAATATATAAACCCACATGATACAAATTCATTTAAGGCGTAAGCGGCCAGAAAACCGGCAGGACAAACACAACAACGATCAGAATAGATAATACGACCATTATTTCAGGTGTCATGATGTCTAACCCTTAAGACGAAACGTAAAAGGTTGAAATGTAAGCCATAGGATTGCCATTAGGGCACGATGCTCACCGTCATATCTCTGGCTTGATTCAATACCTTGCGGGTGACGCTTCCCATCGTAAAATCCTTCACCCCGGAGTACCCTCGCAAACCTAAAATGATAGTTCCCGTGTCGTTGTTTTGCGCCTCATCCAGAATGTCCGCCGCAGCACTGCGGTTACCGTCGATAACCTTGCTGGTGATTTGCTCTTCTCCAAGTCCGGCCGCTAAAAGCTTGTCTTTGGCTTTCTGCATAAACGGGACAATTTCTTCACCGGCCCTATGCCGCCAGTATTTCTGGACTTCCGGAAATTCATCAATCACCGCCTTGGGGATGAAGCGCCTTAAATCTCGCTTGGAATGAAAAATGGTAACTTTTACATCGGTTCCGGAAAGCATGAATCCGGCATGATCCGCGGCCCGCAACGCATTTTTCGAATTATCAATGGCCAGAAGCACCTGTTTCTTTTTCACGGAACCCTTCACCATCCAGACCGGACAGACCCGGCTGTATTCCAGAACTTTGGCTGCGATTTCCCCCATAAAAAAAGCCTCAAGCCGGCTGCGCCCCCGGGTTGAAATGAAGACGGCATCCGCCTGTTTTTTTTCCGACCAGTGGACGATATCCCGCGCAATTCCCACTTCGATTTTCCGAAAAACAGCTTCCACCGCTTCTGCGGTGAATCCTATGTTTACCAATTTATCCCTGGCGGCTTTCAAAAACCGTTGGGCTATTTCTGTATTTCTGCTTTCGACATCCTGCAACTTCTTCATCATTTTTCGGTCCTTGCTGCTTTCCTCCAGGAGAAAGGGGGGTAATTTAGGCAGCACATAAAATAGGGTGGTCTTTAAGTCGTGCTGTGGACCGAAGACAAGATTTATATATTCCAGCGGTTTTAATGCAAATTCAGATCCATCCACCGGTACGACGATCATTTTTTGAATATTTTTAACCATGCGCCGCTCCATTTGTTTAGGATTATACTGACAATTCGCGAGCTCCTTTATAATAATAGAAACAGCTTCTAATTTTTCATTCGTCTTTTGCGGATCTTCTTTTTTACTTTTTCTTTAGTATTTACCAGTCGGGTTTTCTGCGCAGCCACTTTCTCTTTTATACTCTGCTGATATTTATTGACTGCCGCAAAAGACAAATAATAGCTTAAAACGGCTAGCGGCAATCCAATCAGGATACCACCCACCGTCAATGCACCGAAAATCATGGGTGCATTCTTGAGCATTTCCTGCACTATGCTCCAGCTGAAATTATCCGGCAGTGTCATTGTTACCTTCAGCCCAAGCAGCTTGACGCCGACAATATAAGTGATGCCATAGATAAAAGGAGAAGTAAATGGGTTGGTGATCCAGACCCCAAACGCTGCCGAAATTTTGCTCCATTTGAGCACGGCGGCAAAAAAAACAGCGATCGGCATTTGAATTCCCATTGTGGGGGTCATGCCGATAAAAATACCAAGGGCAAATCCCAGCGCAATCTCCCGGGGCCGGCCCCTGATCTTAACAAATCTTGCATATACCCTGCGAAGCGCATTTTGCAGATTGTCTTTCTTTTTTATCTTGATTTCTTTTGGGAAACCCGATTTATCGAGCATTTTTCATCTCCGCTAAAGCAAAAATCAGCTGATATTAGAAGTGTTTTTGAAAATACTTCTAGAATATTTTTGTGGCCGCCTCCACCACTCCATTAGAAAAGTATCATGATCATGCTGTCCTGCCTTCAAACGCACCCAGCAGATTTGTTGAACCAGCACCACATCCGATAACCGATCGCATGGTCTCTTCCACCGACACATTTACCGGGTGTACGTATTGTTGGGGGATATGAAAAATGAGCCCGGAGGTCGGATTTGGACCCGTGGGCACAAACACGGTATAGCGACCGTTCTGATGGGTATCGGTAATAAAGGCCGTCATGAGGGTTTCATTTCCAAACACCTGTACCAGCGCCACCGATGAAAATGGTGATTTCTCTTTGCCGATAAACTGCATGACGACCGATTTAATGGTCGGGTAGCCGGGGGCCATTTGCAAGATCCGTTTTTCCAGATTATCCTGAATAAATTGACCGGCTTTGGTTTTTATTACGACACCAACCAAGAAACAGACTGCCAGGATGATCGCAATAACCAGAACATCGGCAACAATTTCCTGGAACTGGCCCTTGGCGATCACAAGATCTGTCAATGGTTGA
>JASFPE010000291.1:0-7482 GCA_050116155.1 Desulfobacterales bacterium | reverse complement strand
CAACCTGTTCCACACCAAGGAGAGTCTTGATCATTTTGCCGTTCGGTGTCTTTGTTGAGGTGTACAATTTTGCATTGCGCGCATAGTACCCGGCAATGCTCTGGCCGATTTCCATCTGGCGATAGTCGGAATAGCCGGCGACGGCCTCCCCCATGGCTCCGGTTTTTTTGGTTACCAGAAAGGTTTCAAGCTGTCGCGGCGTCGGCATTAGTACCATGCCTGCAAAAAGTATCAAACACAAGATGATGATCCCGGGCCGAGCATTGTGCACGCCGATCAGCCAGTCTTTAAGCCCGCTCTTTTTAATATCCGGTATCTCGTGACGGGCAAGGGCATTCACCCGTTCCTCCAAGGCTTTCCGAACTACCTTTATCAGATCATCCAAGGCGCAGGGTTTTTCGAGATAGTAAAAAACATCATGCTTGCCGGTTAGCCGGGCCGCTTCCAGGTTGCCATGGCCGGTGTGCATGATGACCTGTACTTCGGGCCTGATCTTTTTGAGTTCCTTTAGGGTCTGGATACCGTCCATGCCCGGCATCTTCTGGTCCAGGATGACCACCTCGGGATTGTCGTGACGCACGATTTTGATGGCATCTTCACCGCTGTTGGTGTCCAAAACGTTGAAATCTCTGACTTCAAGTTGTCGGGCCAGCGCCTGCCGGAAGCGGTCCTCGTCATCAATGATCAGAATCGTTGGCTTTAAATTATTCCTGTTGGCCGTTTCGTACTGCTGCATCGTTTCCCCTTTCTGTCAAGTCCATCGGCAATACAACCGTAAATGAGCTTCCGGCATTCGGCATGCTTTGAACATCGATGTCCCCGCCCATGGACTTCACAATACCCAACGAAACGCTCAGGCCCAGGCCGGTGCCCTCTCCCGGTTCCTTGGTAGTATAAAATGGTTCGAAAATTTTTTTCATCTGCTCGGCTGTCATCCCCCGGCCGGTGTCGGTGATCGTCGCCCTCACCTGCTTTCCATCGCTGGTGGTGGTTATCGTTATCGTGCCCGATTCGCTGATTGCATCGCCCGCGTTGTTGATCAGGTTTAGAAAAATCTGGCGGATTTGATCGGGATCGGCGACGATATCGGGCAATTCAGGATCAAACTGCTTTTTGATCTCGATGTTTTCGACCTCAAACGCACGTTGCTTGAATCCGCTCATGACATCGTCAAGCAGCTGATTCAGATTGCAAGCCACCGGCCGGGGGGGATTCTTGCGCCCATAATCCAGCAGTTGCCGGGTAATGGTACGCGCTCGATAAACGGCCGAATCAATGGTATCAAGCTCCTTGATGATATTTTCCGGACTGGCGTCCAGTTTAAACTCCGGATTGAGCATATCCCGAATGACTCCGGTGGTGGCGATGACAATCGCCAGGGGATTGTTAATTTCATGGGCCACACCGGTGGCTAATTCGCCCACCGAGGCCAGCTTGGAGGCATGCAAGAGTTGCAGCTGAAGCTGTTCGCGGTTTTCGGCATTATCCTGGGCTTTCTTTATTAAATAGTCAGTAGTAAACCAGATCAGCACGGCAACAATAACGATAATGAGCACAGTGCTGGAAATAATGATTTTTCTGGCAAAGTACATCTTCCCGTGAGATATTTTTAAAGGCTCTTTTACGATCAAAGCCCAGGGTGTTTCCTTAAGCCAGGCATAGGCAATCAGAATCGGAGTTCCGTTTTTATTTATTTCCTGAACTCCGGTCCCCGTTGTATTCAAAGGTCTAAAATCGCTTATTCCCAAAAGCATCCCGCGTCCGGGATCCACGATCTGGTAAATGCCTTGATCATTAATCAACGCGGAATCAACTCCCTGGCCGTGATCCATCGTCCGTAAAAACAGGTAAAATTTATCTGGATCAAGGGTTGCGCGCATCGCCAGCAGATTGCCGTCGATGATCTGCTTTACGGCAATGGTGAAGTGAGGCTTATTTCTAAAACCCTGATAAATGTCACTGATAAAGTGGTTGCGATCCTGTTGCATCAGGCTGACAAACCACTTTTCATTGGTGTAGCTTCTACCCTGCAGAAAGGGAAAAGGACCGGCATATCCGATCTGAATACCTTTTTCATTTAAAAAACCAACATCAATAAAGGCATCGCTTACCCGTCTTAAATTTTTCAGAAAGTTTTCCATAGTATGCTGGTTGGGAGCCAGACTGAATTCTTCACTCTGGAACTGACTGAAAATATTGACGACCCTCTCCTGGAGAAACAGATCAACAGTATTTCTCTGGCTTTCAGCAATTGCAAGAAGATTGAGCTTCGCGCGCTCTTTCAAGGTGAAGGTGAACTGAAAATGAAAATACACCGACAGGGAAACCATCGGCACCACAAAAGCTATCAAAAAACCGATTCTGAGCCGCAATTTAAGCTGTCTAAAATAGGCACTGGTGTCCAACTGCACAGACGACTTTTTATTATCAGGTCTTGAGCTTGAATCTTGCGAGATTTCTGTTTCGTGATTTTTGCGAATATTTTTCATCAGCTCTCCTATCCTCCCAGCCGGGGAAGAAGTATCGAAGCAAAGCTTAACACAAAGAAAAACCCGCACATGTCCGTTACGGTTGTCAGAAGCGGACCGGAGGCCAGCGCCGGATCGGTGCGCATGCCTCTTAGAATCAACGGAACCAGTCCGCCGAAACTCACGGCCACCAGGGTGTTGGCTGCCAGAGAAACCCCCACCACCAATCCGAGCCAGGGATTTCCTTTCCAGAGGATGGCTGCGCCTCCCAATAAAATCCCCAACATGATGCCGTTGATGACACCGATGGCAGATTCCTTGGTCAGGACGCGCAACAATTCACGGGGTCGCACCAGCCCCAGCGTCAATTCACGGATACTCACCGCAACGGCCTGGTTGCCGGAGCAACCGCTCATATCGGATATAATAGGCAGGAAAACAGCGAGCACAATCGCCTTTTCCAGGGTGTCCTGGTATAAAGCAATCACACTGGCGGCAATAATGTTAAGAACAATGTTGATGCTAAGCCAGGACAGACGGCGGGAGGATCGCTTAAACAACGACATGCTCCTGGACTCTTCACCGCCGACAATACCGGCAAATTTTAAAAACAGCTGGTTGTTCTGCCGGTTGGCAGCTTCTCTCACAGATGAACTTCGGATAACACCGACCAGTTTGCCTTCATCGTCGGTTACCGGAGCTCCAACAAACGTATACTGCCTGAAAAAATCTTTCAAGTCCCGCAGGGAGGCATTGATGTTGACGTGCAGGGGTGATTTGATCATCGTTTCGCTGAGCCCCCTGTCTCTGGGTGCCATGAGAAGGTCCCGCAACCGCAGTACCCCGCTTAATTGGCCTGTTTCCGAAACCACATACGCGTACTGAATATCAAAATCAGAATAGGTCTCGCCGTGCTCACGCAGATCATCCAGGACTTCCTTGACCAGCATATTCTCAGGGTATGAAAGATATTCGGTGATCATCAATCCACCGGCCGTATTCTCCGGATAACGCATGAGTCTTTTGAGCTTCTTGACTTTGTGCGGTTTTATGGCCTGCAGTATCTGGCCGGCTTTAGTTTTCTTCAAGCGCCTGAGAATGTTGACCTGCAGCTGACGTGGCAGTTCATCTACGATCGGTGCCGCCTGCTCGGAAGGCAGTTGCGCAACCATGTTCGCCGCGCCTAGACCGGACATTTTCGAAATTATGTTTGCAGATTTCTCCGGACCCAGCATTTCAATGAGACGAACGTTATCTGCCTTATTGATGCTGGAAACTAAGCGGGCCGTTTCCACCGGCGACGATTGTTCAAAAACAGCCTCGACTTGAGCTGTGTCGTTGGATTGAATCATTTCCTCTAAAAGTACTGCGTGCGGCTGAATTTTCGTTTGCTTTTCAGACATATTTAGCCTCGTAGTCAATTTAGTTCGCTTCGCTTACAATTGGAATGATGAAACAATGGAATACTGGATATTGAGTCTTTTTTCAGCGCTCAGGTATAAAATGAAGATTAACGACAAAATAAAGCGCAACAGCAATAAAACCTGCAATCGCCGGTGTCAGCAACCATCCGATCAAAATGTTGATCAGCGTCCGTCGGCTGACCGTATTGATCCCTTTGACGACCCCCACGCCCAGTACGGCCCCGATCACCGCCTGGGAGGTCGAGACCGGAACCCCGACAAATGTATAGAAATGAACCGTGAGGCCTTCGGCCAGAACCACCACCAGAGCCGAAAAAGGATCCAGGCGCACCAGTTTTTTCCCAACCGTTTCCATGACTTCCCGGCTGA
Source organism: Desulfobacterales bacterium (assembly GCA_050116155.1). Classification (GTDB taxonomy): domain Bacteria; phylum Desulfobacterota; class Desulfobacteria; order Desulfobacterales; family JAHEIW01. The sequence continues at coordinate 3,221 of JASFPE010000291.1, read as the reverse complement.
AGGTCAGAATACCCAGGGCAATGCTCAAACCGCCCACCACCGATGCACTGAAAACAGTCAATTTCCCGGCTCCCACAAAGACAGCGGTTACATTGGCAACATTATTGGCTCCCAGCACCACAAAAAGTGAGGCTAAAATTGCAGCCGTCCAGAACTTCACCATCCGCGAAGACACTGCTGAACCGAAAGCATTGGATGCATCATTGGCGCCCAAAGACCAACCCAGAAAGATTGCACCTAAAAGCGACAGCATTATACCCGCCTTTTCATGGTCATGATATTTACCCGCTTGGATACCCTGTCGGCCTGATCTGAGATTTCGCCCATAACAATGACCATTTCCTTGAGTTGCAATTTTAAAAAAGGCTCAAGATCCGAATCAAAAAGCTTGGTGATAATCCGTCGTTCAATATGATCGCAATGACTCTCGTTTTGACTGATCGTCGCCATCAGTGTTCTGATGCCTTCTTTTTTCTTGATCAACACATCAATCTGCTTGGCCATAATATCGCAACTTTCCATGGAAATCCTGATGAGTTTCTGAATATCAAGGATGAGAAATTCAGGAAATGCAATCATCTGGGTTCGTATCATATTCAGAATCTGTTCAAAAGATCGTGGGATTTCATCGACTCTCTCCAGCAAAGCCATGATATCCTCACGCGATTCTGGGATCAGCGCCCGGCTGTACATCAATTCATTGATTTCATCACGAAAATCATCGGCCCTGGATTCAAATTTATGGGTCTGGTCCATGCAAAAAGAAAAATCTTCACTAACACCCTCCTTCAGGCAAATATTCATAGCCTTGGCAAAATGTTTTTGAATCATGCCAAGATTTTCCAAATAACTGTAAATCAGGGCTTCAAGCTGCCGCTCTTTTTTGAATAAAAAATCGAACATTACTCTTTCCACGGGTCTTATTGTAGTTTCAACATGTAGAAAAAGCCGACTGCTCTGTAAGCCGTCGGCTCAGGCTGACACAGTCTAAAGAAATGTTTCAGACAATCATCTTCGGTTCTCCGGGACGCTCCAAAATCATCGCGCGAATCTACTGCTTTAAGCAATTCATTCAATGATTATTCGATGGTCATCCACAGCCTTCATCAAATCGTCAGCGTGATATAAATCGTTGCCCCTCCTCGATCGACGAGGAATAGTACGGTATCACCTTCTTTCAATTCTTTAACTCCGCGGTTGAATTCAGTCAGGTCAATTACCGCGGTCTGGTCGACTTCAAGGATTATATCTCCCGGCACCAGTCCAGCTTCTGCTGCCGGTGTGTTGTTTTCAACCTGAACGACTAACAGACCGTTTTTTGGCGGTAAATCCAGCTTTTTTGCAAGCTCGGGGGTTAGCTGCTGCAAAACCATCCCCAGATTGAAACTGGATTCGCTTGGAGTCATGGGTTCGGCTTCTTCTTTCAGTTCACCTGTTTTGACTTGAAAACTTAATTTTTGACCCTTGCGAATTATTTCGACGTTCACGATTGTGCCAACAGGAGTAGACGCCACAATATACGGCAAACCGCTCGATTCGCTAATCTTTTTACCATTAAAAGAAATGATGACATCGCCCCGCTGAATACCGGCCTTATCTGCAGGTCCTTCTGCAAACACATCGGACACCAGAGCACCTTTTTCATCGATCAGATTGAGCTTGGCTTTTAGCTCCGGTGTGATTTTCTGAATCATCACCCCCAGCCATCCTCTGACGATTTTTCCTTTTCTAAGCTGAGGCAGTAAATCTTTAGCCATATTTATCGGAATGGCAAATCCGATCCCAACGCTGCCGCCGGTTTCAGAAAATAGGGCCGTATTAATACCGACCACTTCGCCTGCCATATTTAGCAGGGGCCCTCCACTGTTTCCAGGGTTGATGGGCGTGTCGGTTTGAATGAAATTGTCATAAACGCCGGCACCGATCTGCCTGTACTTGGCGCTGACGATACCGGCAGTCACCGTGTTTCCAAGCCCGTAAGGATTACCGATGGCAATCACCCAGTCGCCGACGTCGACCTTGTCCGAATCCCCTAAAGCAAGTGGCTCCAGAGGCTGGTCCGAAGTGATATGGATCAGCGCCATGTCCGTTAGGGGATCCCGGCCAATGATTTTTGCGGAATATTCTCTATTATCCACCAGTTTGACTTTAATTTCTGTCGTTTGCTCGACAACGTGGTTGTTGGTTAGGGTATGGCCGTCTTTATCGATAATAAAACCGGTCCCCACACTGTTCTGCTTGAATTCTCTGGGCATCTGCTCCCTGAAAAATTTTTCAAAAAATTCTTTCAAGGGATCGTCCGATCCAAATGGGAACGGTGATTGCTCAGGCGCCTTTATGACCCTGACCGCACTGATATTGACCACTGAAGGACTGGCTTTTTTTACCAACCGGGAAAATGACCCTGGAATTTCAGTCGCCAGAGCTGAGCTCTTTTGGGTATCGAGTTCCTTTGATAATTGAAGCATCATAAATACCAGGAGCAGTGTCATCGGGCCACAAATAATCCATCTAGAATATGATTTCCTTTTATTGCTTCTACTCATCGTCATGATGCACCTCAACTGTTACAAAAACAGCCTGTGAGATATGATACCTTTGTGAATTTTTACTAGACGGCGCTTTCAACACACGCTAAAAATAAGGTTTAAAGAAGCCTCTAACCTTAGCGGCTATCTGTCTTCTTGTCATCTTGTCTGCCGATTCAATCTTTTTAAGTTTACGTGCCAATTCTTTTGATTTTTCGATCTCTTTTTTTAATTCATTTTTGGCTTCGCCAGGCCCAAAAATCAAAATTTGATCGGCATTGCTTATTCTAAGCAGAATTTCTTTATAGTACTCACGAAGTTGACGCTTAATACGGTCTTCCTGTTTGCTGTCCACAGAAATATCCTGCGGCCCGTAGGGTGTTTTGCGAGTGCGGGATCCACCGGATAATCGCACCCTGCGTTCCATATCGGATTCGATACGCTCGATCATTTCCTGATTTCCATCAACAAAAGGTTGGTTTTTGGTAAAAGAAACAACAAACGCTTCTCTATGATCCAACCATATACCTGCATACTTTTTCATCTCCACCTCCGGCGTCTTTCAACAAGACGCTGTCTTGAAACAAGTGACTTTCCATATTGAATCTACAGGCAATTGGTATGCCAAGCTGTCATCCACCATCGTCCGGTGGTCGTCTGCCAGTTTGCGAATCATTGGAATATATTAATAAG
>JASFPE010000290.1:0-7541 GCA_050116155.1 Desulfobacterales bacterium | reverse complement strand
CGACCAGCATTCCTTTGGCTTTGAGCTCCTCATAGATTGACAGGGCCTTGGGCGGTTTGAGCTCATCATCGCGCCACATGACTTCCAGTTTTATGTCGGCGGGAAATTTTTCTTTACGCCAGGGCGCTAAATTTTTGGTATCATTTACATATGCGACAAAATCCTCTATCCCGGCCAGCACCGCCGCTGAATCCTCAGCAAAGGGCCCGGTGAGCGATTGGGTGCCGCCGACATACAGTATTTTCTCAGCTTGTGCACTGACCGGCAAGAGCCATGCAGCCGCCAGCAGCATAGCCAGCGAAGCTATAGACATCCATTTTATTTTAGACATGTTACCCTCCTTTCGGTTGGTGAGTTAATTGATGTCATAAAACAGTTGTTTTGCCGAGTTGATTCACCTCCTTTCACTCTATTTCTTGATGAGAAAACGGCCAGAGCCTGAAATAGGCCTTAATCATCTCCCAGCGGTGATGTAGCCCCCGGGGTTCAAAAATCAGAAAGATGATGATGATCATTCCGTGAGAAATGAGGGCCAGCGAGGCGGCTGCCTGCGGGGCAACGGCAGCCGCCAGAATCGGTCCGGCAACGGTAACGAGCTCATCCAGCAGCTTGAGAGCAATCACACCAAAAATCGCCCCCGTCGTGCTGCCCATGCCTCCTACGATCAACATCCCCAGATACCACACGGAATCCCAAAAAGGAAATTGTTCTATGCTGGCAAATCGGACGTAATGAATCAGCAGCGATCCGGCCACGCCGGCATAGATACAGCCGATAAAAAAGGCCTGTAGCTTGTAGCTCCACAGACTGACGCCCATGACCTCAGCCGCCAGGTCGTTGTCCCGGATGGCGATAAAGGCCCTGCCGGCCCTGGTTCTGACGATGTTGTGAGCCGTGATGGTCGCCAGGACGACAAAAACCATCACCAGGTAGTAATAGCTGGTTTTAGAACTCAGTGCGATGGGGCCAAAGGCCGGTTTGGGAACAAGCAATCCATCGGTTCCACCGGTGATGCTGCGCAGCTGGATGATGATCCAGATAATAATAAATTGGGCTGCGATGGTGGCCATAATGAGGTAAAAGCCCTTGATTTTCAAGGACGGCAGGCCGAAGAGCAAACCGGCGATTCCCGCAGCCAGGGCGCCACAGGGGAGAGCTACCCAGAATGGCCAGCTGAGCTTGGCACACAAAATCGCCGATGTATAACCGCCGACGGCCATAAATCCCGAATGGCCGATGGATATTTGACCGCAGTAGCCGGTGAGAATATTGAGCCCGTGAACACTGACGACGGCAATCCCCATGGTCGTCAGAATGGTCAGCATCCTGTCGCTTAAAAAAAGGGGACATGCGAAAAGAAAAACAAGCAACGCGACCACTGTTCCCCACTGCCGCCTGGAGCTCAAGATCGCCATTTCCTGTGCATAATTTTCATGAAAGGTTCCGGTGCGCAAGCCCATTGATTAAACCCTTTCTATATGTGCAAGGCCAAATAGCCCGTGCGGCCTGAAGACCAGGACGATGATCATTACAAAAAACGGGAAAACCTGGGCCAGTCCGCCGCCGGGCAGTAACGGGTCCAGGTAACCGGCAGCCACATTCTCCAGCATCCCCAATATGATTCCGGCAACAATGGCCCCGCCGATGGAATTGACTCCGCCCAGCAGAACAACTGCGAAGGCCTTGAGGCCGATAAGGGCCAAATCCATATTTGCGCCGGATACGCCCCCCAAAAGGATGCCGCCGATGACGCCAACGACACTGGCAATGATCCATGAGACGGCATAGACGGTTGTCGCTTTGATTCCGACACTCTGTACCACCTGCAGATCCTCAGCCGTAGCCCGCATGGCCAGTCCGATTTTGGTATATCGGAAAAGGAACATGAGTATCGCCACACATATAACGGAGACGATGAGTCCGATCAGAGACTCCGACGGTATGGATATCGTGCCGACCTTCAAAGTTATCGTCGGCAGCAATCCATGGTAAGCCTTGTATTCAGCCCCCCAGAGAAGGGTTGCCAGACCTCCCAAAACCGTGGAAAGGGCGATGGTCATCATGACGATGGCCAGTACTGGCTGCCCTACCAGCGGGCGCAGAATCAACCGTTCGATCAGCAAACCCATGATGACGGCCACTGCAATTGCCGCCAGCAAAGCGCCCCATATCGGCAAACCCAGTGGGACCAGAAACGTCCAGCCGAGATAACCGCCGATCAGAACGAAGTGTCCCTGGGCAATATTAAACACATCAGAGCATTTCAGAATGATCACAAAGCCGATGGCGATCAAGGCATAGATCATGCCCTGGGCAAAGCCGGTTACGATTAATTGCAGAAAAAATGTCATCAGCCAGCTCCTTCGACAGACTGGATTCGAAGTGATGTCTCGATGGTTTCCGTCTGTCCGTCACGGGTTTCTATCGTTACAGCGTCATTTTGACTGTAAATCGCATTGATGAGTTTGCGGTAGCGTTCTTCCAGGAGCGCTCTTCTCAAAATCCGGGTTCGGGTAAGCTCTCCTTCGTCGGGATCGAGTTCCTTGTGGAGAATGATATATTTTTTCAGCCTGGAGCCTGCCGGCAGGGTTTGATTGACTCTTTCGATGTCCTGCCTTACCCGCTCATAAACCTCCTGAGTCTGGGAGAGTTCGGCGAATGATGTAAACGCCACTCTGTTCTGGCCTGCCCACCTGCTGACGTTATTATAGTTAATGACGATAATGGCTGAAAGATGGGCATCTTCCGGGCCGACCAGTATCCAGGCATCCTGTATATGGTGACTGGACCTCAGCCGGCTTTCAATAAACTGCGGCGCCACTTTATCGCCGCCGGGAAGTTTCACAAGGTCTTTGAGTCGGTCCTTAAAAACAAGGTGGCCGTCTTCCCGCAGGAAACCACTGTCGCCGCTATGAAACCACCCGTCTTTAAGCACTGCGGCCGTCCTTTCCGGATCTTTATAATATCCGACAAAAACACCCGGGTGACGGTAAATGATTTCATCGGTTTCGCTTATTCTTACCTCTGTCCCCTCGTAAGCAGGTCCTACCGTCTCAAAATGAATCTCATCATTTCTGGCACCCGTGAGCGCGCCCCCCTCGGTTGTTCCATACAGGCTTTTGAGCGGAATGTTCAAGGCGTGGTAGAACCTGAAGGCATCCGGGCTAAGTATTGCCCCGGTGGTATAACAGATTCTGGTATTTGATAAACCCAGGCTGCGTTTGATGGACCTGAACAAAAAAACATCCGCGAGATAATATAGCATCCTCAAGGTTAAGCCCGGGTTTTGCCTGCGATATCTCAAATCGGTGGCCTTATGGCCGATCGGCATCAGCAGGCGGTAGGCAAACCGTTTAATGGCATCCGCCCCCAGAATCCGGGCCTGCACCGCAGCGGCCTGGCTTTCCCATAGCCGCGCCCCGTAGAATACGATGCTGGGTCCTGTTTCACGGCTGTCCCGCTGTTGGGTTTCCGATGCTTCAGCAAAGTTCAAAATGCCGGCCGATAACAGGTGGCAGCCGATGCAGAAAAATTGCTCATTTATCCAGACGGGCGGCAGGTAAGGGACAATATTATCATTTTGAAACCAGGGGTCGAGCTGCAGAAGATAGTCGGCACCCGCTCTCAATGTGCGGTAAGTGTGTATGGCTCCTTTGGGCGCAGTCCCGGTGGTTCCCGCAGTGTAAATGATGGCGCATTCGTCATCTGCTTTGCCGGTTTCCACATTCTGCTCAAAGCGTCCGGGGTGTTCGGCTTCATAAGTTTTCCCCTGAATTAGAGCCTCCCTGTATCCGACCAGAATCTCATCATCATAGTGAGCAAGCCCCTTATAGTTCCAATAAATGACTTTTTTGAGATTGGGAAGTACATCTTTGATCTGAAGAAGCTTATCAACCTGCTCCTGGCCCTCAACGACGGCAAACCGGGCCTCGCAGTTTTCGGCAATGTATTTTATTTCCGATGGCAGCAACTCCGCAAACAATCCCACAGACAGGCCGTGATTGGCCTGAGCAGCCAGCTCGGCATAGTACCACTGGGGAGCATTATCACCGATAATCAGGACCTTGTCTCCAGGCGCAAAGCCGAAAGCCAGTAGACCCAAGGCGAGGTGTTTGACATTGAAATAATAGTCCTTCCATGTAAAAGGCTGCCAGACACCATAGTGCTTATGACGCATGGCCCTGCGACGATCGCCATATTTTTCGTAATTGTATTTGAGCACTTTGGGCCAGGTATCAGCCTTTGATCTGTTGGTTTGCTCCATCCTGATCGTTATTTCCCTTGCTTTTTAGAATCCATCTCAAATTAACCCAACCACCGCTTTCGTCGCCGGTAGTGCTTGACTTCACGATAACTCTTCTGCGAACCAACCTCCGATAGCCCCATATAGAATTCGCGCACATCCTCATTATCCTGTAAATTCTCTGCCGGACCGCTCAGAACGAGCCGGCCGTTTTCTAAAACATGACCATAATCGGCAATGCCCAGAGCAGCCCTGACGTTTTGCTCCACCAGCAGTATGGCCATCTTTTGGTCGGCACTGATTTTTTGGATAATCTCATATATTTCTTGAACCAGAAGCGGGGCAAGACCGAGCGAAGGTTCATCCAACAGCATCAGATTCGGACGCGCCATAAGTGCCCTCCCGATCACCAGCATCTGTTGTTCACCGCCGGATAGATAACCGCTCATCCTGCGGCGGAGTCGCTTTATGGGCGGGAAGTAATCAAATACCAGTTCAAGATCCTGCTTGACTTCACGCCGGTCCTTGCGGCGGTAAGCCCCCACGAGCAAATTCTCCTCGACGCTGAGGTGCTCAAGCACCCTGCGCCCTTCCATAACCTGGCTGATGCCCAACACTGCAATGTCTTCGGGACCCAGCCGGTCTATGCGTTGACCATCAAATTCGATGCTACCGTCGGTCACTTCGCCTTCTTCGGTTTTGAGCATCCCCGAGATAGCCTTTAAAGTCGTCGTCTTTCCGCCGCCATTGGCTCCGAGCAGCGCAATGATCTGACCGTCTGCCACCGTCAGCGATACGCCGCGTAACACCCGGATCACATTCATATAAACAACTTCGATGTTGGTTACTTGCAGCATTTTGCCTTATCCACCGATTAAGATTAATCTTCTTTGCCAAGGTAAGCACTGATAACCTCGGGATTGGACTTGATCTCGTCAGGCGTGCCCTCCGCAATCTTGCGTCCAAAATCCAGGACAACAATCCTGTCGGCGATGTCCATCACCACACCCATATCATGTTCGACCAGGATGATGCTGCGAATTCCATCCCGCAGAACGGGCGTGTCAGGATAGGTGGCTCCCTGGCCTTCGAATATGTCAAGGATGAAGCGGGCGATGTCCTCCTTTTCTTCGAGATTCATGCCTGCCATCGGTTCGTCAAGCAGCAATACTTTCGGTTCCAGCGCCAATGCTCTTCCCAGCTCAACTCTTTTCTGCATCCCATATGGCAAAACGCCAACCACTCTCTTTCTCATCGGTGCCATCTCTAAAAAATCGATAATCTCCTCGACAGTCCGGCGGTGCCTGATTTCTTCATGAAGCGCCCAGCCCATATATAGCGCACCGGTGATGAAGTTTTGTTTCATCAGCACGTGTCGGGCGGCCATGATGTTATCTTGAGTGCTTAGCCCTGTGTAAAGCTCGATATTTTGAAAGGTTCTCGCAATGCCGAGTTTCGCCAGCTTATCCGGGCGCATGCGGGTGATTTTTTGCCCATCGTAGTAGATTTCGCCCTCTTGCGGTTTGTAAAAACCATTGATGCAATTGAGCAGGGCGGTCTTGCCCGCACCATTCGGTCCAATGATAGCCAGAATCTCATTATCCTTCACGTCCAGGCTCACCTGATCGAGGGCAAAGACACCGCCAAAGCTGAGCATCAGGTTGTCAATTCGTATTTTAAGCTGACTATCATTTTCCATTTATCTGATTTCCAAAGCCGCAAATAACACATAAGAAAATATATTGGGTTTCCTGTTATTTACTCCTCTGACGGAGTTGTCTTCTCGGACTCATCCGCAATGTTTTTCTTTCCGCCAAGACGGATACAGCCCGTCGGGCAGACACTCATGCAGGCAGGTGGTTTGCTTTCGGCCAAACGCTGAACGCAAAGATCGCATTTTACGGCAATCTCCTGATTGTCTTCGAATTGCATGGCACCAAACGGGCATGCCGCGAGGCAGTCCTTGCATCCGATACACAGATCACCGTCGATTAAAACAATGCCCTGTTCATTTCTCGATATCGCCGCTACCGGGCAGGCTTCGATGCAGGCAGCCTTTGTACAATGATGACAGTATATGGGGATGAATTCATAAGACCCCTCGATCACCCTCACCAACCTGGGTCCCACCCCGAGGCCATGTTCTTGCTTGCAGGCGATTTCACAGGCATGACACCCCATACAGTCCTTTTTATTCAATACCAATGAGATTTTCCCCATTTCCTTTCTCCTATTGCTCTTCGCAGCGAGAAATGTTGCACAGCAGGACCCTCAAATTGGTGGCCCCCATCACCGGATCCATGGACTCGTGGGAGTTATCGGTTAGCATATTGATGTTGGAAATATCCCAACCATGCCCTGGTTCTTTGATTTCCGGGTACCACCAGGCATGTTCGGCCACGATCACTCTGGGATCGATGCCATCGTTGAGTTTGGCCCGCTGCCTGGCTCTTCCCCGGGAGGATTCGATCCAGACCCAGTCCCCCTCCTGGATATCGTTTTGGGCGGCCGTCCGGGGATGGATTTCCACAATCGGATCGGGCCGAATTTCCCTGAGCCAGGGCAACTGCCGGTTGGCAGAGTGAAAAAAGGTGGGCGTTCGGAAACCGGCGTTGAGGATGTAGGGGTATTTTTCCGCCAGATCGGGTTCGGAAATGGGACTTTCAGGGATCTCCGTATATTTTGGCAAGGGATCAACACCCCATTTTTCAAAAATGGTAGAATACAGTTCCACTTTACGGGTGGGGGTGGAAAAGCCGTTGTCGCGGTACTTGTGATATTTCTGGTCGCCGTGCAGATAGCCTTTTTTCTTGAATTCTTGCCAGGTCAAACCCGTGGGCTCCAGCAGCCAGTCGAGGGAGTCCTCGATGGTGTCCCACCACTGCTGGCCCATTTTTTTGCCAAGTTCCATGAATATTTTGTGGTCTTGCCAGCATTCGCCAATCTCGACAACCTTTTGCCTGGCCAGTACATAGCCGTGATACTTCCAGTTTTCCGATACGTGATCCTGCTCGAGCCAGGTGCCGGCCGGCAGGAAGATATCTGCCAGCTCTGCAGTCGGTGTCAAGAAAAAATCTGAGACAGCCAAAAATTCCAATTTTTTCAATGCATGATAAACTTCCCGGGCATTGGCTCTGGATACCACCGGGTTGGTAGCCACCAGGTATCCGCCTTTGACCGGATAGGGCTTGCCGGTTAAAATGGCATCCCAGGCGCATTTGGGGGTAACAATCGTCATTCTGGCGGCCAGTCTGTATTGATCCCCGCCCAGTCGCTTTTTTCTTTGCTCATCGGATAT